>JBBJME010000102.1:0-22951 GCA_037719765.1 Planctomycetaceae bacterium | reverse complement strand
CCGCAGCCTCAACGTCCTCAGGGATTGAAGCCGGACCCGATTCATCGGCCCGACTTCGGCGCAGACCAACGATGATCCCGACGCTCAATACGAACGCAAGTCGTTGCATGATATCACGTCTGCTCGTCATTCCGAACCCCGCTCAATGAGATGCACTGCATTGGCCTCATTAAGTATATGCAATCTGCAGCTGGAATTCTCGCTGCGGAGCATCGCGGCACTGGTCTAAGTTTCACGTGCCTTCCAGCGCCTGCTTCAGATCAGCAATCAGATCGTCCACATGCTCCAACCCCACGGAGACACGGACGGTCTTTTCGGTGATCCCGGCGCGGGCTCGCGCTTCGGGTGTCATCGACGCATGGCTCATCGTGACCGGGAATGAGATCAGGGATTCAATCCCTCCCAGAGACACACAAACGTCAAACAGTCTTGTCTTCATGCAGACGCGTTCCGCGATTGCGCGGCCATCCTTCGTGTCAAAAGAAAGCATCGCACCAAAACCGCGTTGCTGTGTTTTCGCCAAAGCGTGCTGCGGATGCGATTCCAGTCCCGGATAGTAGACTGTTTCGATCAGCGGATGGGCGTCCAGAAAGCGAGCGATTTTCATCGCGTTCGCCTGCTGCGCGTCCATGCGGCATCCCAGCGTCTTGATTCCGCGCAGGACAAGCCATGCGTCGAAGGGAGAACATGCCAGCCCCAGCGCGTTGCAGATCCAGGCAATGCGGTCAGCATGGTCCTTTGATTTTGAGACCACGCATCCGCCGACTACATCAGAATGACCGTTGATATATTTTGTCGTCGAATGCATCACAATGTCGATGCCGAATTCGAACGGACGCTGCAGGTACGGCGACATAAAAGTATTGTCACAAAGCGAAATCGCGTGGTGCTTTTTCGCAAGTGATGCGACAAACGCAAGGTCGATGACTTTTAACAGCGGATTGCTGGGCGTTTCAATCCAGACACCTTTGGTCGCCGAGGTGAACGCTGCCGCCAGTTGTTTGTGGTCCGTCATATCGACGAAAGTGAACGAAAGTCCTTTTTCAGCCAGGAACTTATCGAACAGCCGAAACGATCCGCCGTACAGATCCGACGGAGCCACGATGTGATCTCCCGGTGAAAACAGTGCCATTGCGCAATGCGTGGCGGACATGCC
Source organism: Planctomycetaceae bacterium (assembly GCA_037719765.1). Taxonomy (GTDB): domain Bacteria; phylum Planctomycetota; class Planctomycetia; order Planctomycetales; family Planctomycetaceae; genus SXXK01. Next base: position 21,795 of record JBBJME010000102.1, on the reverse strand, counting down.
GGTCGAAGTGGCAACGCATCCGACACCGCCTTCCAGCGCCATGATGTTTTCTTCCAGAGCCGCACGGGTCGGATTTCCTGATCGCGTGTAATCGTACCCGGAATTGCTTTCGAGGCTGTTCCAGTAAAACGTCGATGTCGGGTAAATCGGTGTTGTGACGCTGTTATACTGCTGATCCTTATGGACCCCGCCGTGAATACACTTTGTTTCAAATTCCATGAGCCCTGTTTTCTGTCTTGTGATGATTGAGCCAATTACTCGCGAAACTGCCCCGATTCACTTTCACCGCGAAGGAGGCCAGCGGACGATTCGAAGAAGCGGCGGCGGCGATCAGGCACCTGTCCTGTCTGTGTCGACTGCTCTTCAAGGTCGTTCAGGTTTGCCTGACATACGCGACATCCGACAGTGTTCAGATGAAACTCCACGTAGGCTGCGGCTTCCGGCGACAGTGTTCCCAGCAAGTAGCCCCCCAGTTCAGTCCGTACCGGGCAACTCAGACGAGCGCGTTGCCAGATTTCACCGATTGTGTTTCCGCCCTGATCCCGATGTCGAATAAGAACAGCCACACGGGCCCGCAGAGCGCTGTCCTGGCGAAGCTGGTTTTCGAACGCAGCCATCCGCTCCGCTGGCAGCAATTCGTCAAGCCAGGCCGTCAGTTCACGATCAGTCCACTGCATGAATATGTCCGTCGACAGGAGGAAAAGTTTGCACAGACTATCCGCATCAGGCTGGGATTTTCGCACACTGACAGCCTGTTTCGCAGCCTTGCCGATCCGAAGAACGTGAGAATTCCATCGAACCAGCCGCCTTGTCTGGATAGCATACGTCAGCTAGATTCGCAAATTCCAGTCGCAATGTCCTGGCATTTGTGAACTCACCGTTGCAGATTCCGGATCCGTTCTTGTCAAAGACAACTTGATTGTGTTGTATCGCCCCTTCCACAATTCTGATCCCCCAAAGCTGCATCAACTGTGGCATATTTGCGCCCTGGGGCCAAATGCCGCCGAGGGATTTTCGTGCGATGTGTTCGAGTTATTTGCCTGTTCACAGCCGTATTGGGATCCGAAGGGACTGATTCTGGCGCAGGATGAAGAATCCGGCCGGATCGCGGGATTTGTACATGCCGGGTTCGCCCCAAACGCAGATCAGAGTGCAGTGGATTACAGTCAGGGGACAATTTGCGGACTGATGGTGCATCCGGATTTTCGTCGGCGAAGCATCGGAAATGAACTGGTGCGCCGAGCAGAAGACTACCTTCAGTCCAAAGGTGCAAAATCCATTGTTGCAGGCGGTGGCCTGGAACAGAACGCCTTTTACGCCGGTATCTACGGCGGGCTTGATCCTTCAGGATTCTGCATCTCTTCAGCAGCGTGGCCACAATTCTTTCAGGCCTGCGGATATGACCCACTCGATGAAATCCTGATTTTGCGACGCGACCTCATTCGCAGCAAAGATCCCGTGAATGCCAAGCTCCTGCGTCATCGTCGCCACTTGAATCTGGTGATTACCGATCGTCCGACGAATGAGTCATGGTGGTGGTTCGTGCGTTACGGACATCTGGATTCTCTCAGATTCGAACTGCACGAAAAGGAAACAGGCAGCGTCGTAGCGTCCGGCCAGATCATCGGGATGGATCTGTTCATCCCAAAATGGGGCGTGCGGAGCGTCGGTATCCGGGAAATCTTTGTGCCTGAGTCTCAACGTCGCCATGGATACGCCCAGGCTCTGCTGCTGGAAATCTGCCGTCGCCTGAAAGGAGAATCCGTCGAACTGGTTGAGGCCCATGTTTGGAAAGATGACCAGCCAGCGCTGGATCTGTTCAATTCGGCAAAATTCGACGTGACCGGTCGGCTCCTGACGTTTCGCAGGCGGCTGTAACTGGCGGTTGCTGCCGGTCAACACGTCACGGTGGCCCTGAATTTCAAAATCGGGAGAAAACGAACGAATCGAATGCCATAAAAGAACGACCTTACGGTATCGTTTACTTCTCCCTGCCCCAGCAGCAGCCACTCCGGCACGTTGAAGTTTCGCTACCGCCCGCGCCATTGAGTCACCATGCAGCGAGAGCCAAAAAGTCGATGGTTTTCGTTTCTCCGGTACCGGTGCAATTTCTGCCGTGAGGTGCTGATGGTGGTGCCGCTTCAAGGATTCTGGTGGTTGCTCTGCCTTTGTGGATTTCGGCGGTTCTATTGCCCGCATTGCTTTCAGGTCACCGTCCGATCCAGCGGTTGGTACAGACTGCTCCTGGTGCCATTTCGCTGTATGCAGCACGCCCTTGTCAAGCTTCTGGGATAGAAGCCTCCATTCCGGAGGCATCCCAATCTGCAATAACCACGAGGAAACAAATCCGATAGTATCCCTGACTTATGTTGTTTCCCCTGCACCGCGTCAAGCCTTTAGAACTGTCGCCATCTTGAAAGTGCCCGCCGTCCCGTGTTGCCTCCATTAAAACTCACTCCGTTTGAAGAGTACATGCTTTGCGATGATCGACCCGATTATCCGATGACCGGATTCTTTCGACTGCGTTTCTCAAGAAAACTGAATTTTCAGGCGATGCACGCGGCGATTCAGACGGCGGCAGCACGGCATCCACTTTTGCGGTCAAGAGTTTGTCGGAATGCAGAGCATGGACACTACTGGGCCACAGATGAAACCGTTTCCATTCCAATTGAAAAATGGTCCGCCGATTCGCAAAGTGAATTTCCGCTTGCGGCGTACATGGACCTTACAAGAAATGTGGGAACCCGGATTTGGCTGGTGGAGCAGGAAATCAGAAGCGATCTGATTGTGCAGGTGCACCACGCCTGCAGTGATGCGCTTGGTAAGTGCCAGTTTATTGATGACTTGCTGATCTTGTATGCCCAAAATGTCGGCGAACTGAGCCAGGAGGTTCATCTGCGTCCACTGGACAATCAGCGTCTGCCACTTCGGAATCAGTTTGGACTGACATGGAGAAAGGTGCTGCGCATGCTTCCCCGGCAGATTCTGGGACTGCACTTCGTCGTGAGGCACTTTGTGCGAAAGGCAACTCCCCTTGGACTCCTGTCAGACGATCAGACGCTGCAGCAGCCCCCTGCTTTTCCATCGCCCCGGTCATTCTCTTTCGACACTCAGGTCACAACGTGCATCCTGTCCGAAGCGAGACGGCGAAAGGTGACGGTCAACGACCTGCTCACTCGGGACCTGTTTCTGGCGATCCATGACTGGCGCACACAGAATGGCGTGAAATCAGAAAACGAATGGCTGCGTCTTTTTATGCCCGTCAATCAACGAACGACTGATGACGAAACCCTGTCGGCCGCAAACATCATGGGTGCTGTTTTTCTTGAGCGAAATCGACGCCATATGACGAACGCGGATTCGCTGCTGCAATCAATAAAGTCAGCTATGCAGTCGCATAAACACAACCAGAATGGATTTCTCTTTATTGCGGCTCTGGCCTTGATGAAACGCATTCCTCGTCTGCGAAATCAGGTGCTTCACCAGAAGAAATGCTTGTCGTCGTGCGTTTTTTCCAATCTGGGTGTCATTCTGAATCGGACACCGCTGCCACGCCGCGACGGAAAACTTGCTATTGGCGACATGATTCTTGACCAGGTCGATTTCATTGCTCCATTGCGGCCGCTGACTGCGGCTGCGTTTTGCGTCTACACCTATGCGGGACGTCTGACCCTCAATCTGCACTTTGATCCGCGTTCAATTTCAAAGCTGCAGGCGGATTCTCTCCTGGAACTTTTCACCAGGAAAATTCACGAGTCATTGAAAAGTGCTGCTCATGCACCACCTCCGACCGGGCCGTCACAAAACTGAAATGCAGTCCGGGGTGGGCAACATCGAAATGCAGTAACGCAAGCAACCAGGACACGATTAAAAAAAGCTGCGACAAGTTGCAACACTCCAAAGTTGCGCTACCCCGAACCGATGGGTTGCAGCGGGCAGCGACTGGCGACGAAGGTGTGGGTTTCGCCGTCGGGCTCGAATTCGACCGTGACGGTGCCACGGTGAGCGCCTCCTGAAATCTCAGTGACAACACCGCGACCGTAACGAGGATGCCGGACTTGCATGCCTTCGCGAAACGCCATCGCGATGGAGCCATCGCTGTCGGTCGCGGTTTCGCCTGCGAGTACAGGTGGCTCATTCCTGGCAGCCAGTTCCGCGGCGGTCATGATCAGTTTTCTGTTGCCGGTTGCCAGTGTTGCCGCAAACCGGCGTCGGGCCTTTTCCAAATGTTGATCAAGAAATACTGGAGTGATCGGCGGCGGGGCGGCGAACGATGATTCACGCAAAATCGCACCATGGAGTTCCCGAATAAACGGACTCGAAATCGTCGTGCGCCGCATCCCGCGAAATGTGCGTTCGGATGTCTGTGTCAGCGTCAGTTCCTGCATTGCACGGGTAATGCCGACAAAGAGCAAACGCCGCTCTTCTTCAAAGCTGGCAGGATCGCCTTCACGGACGGCGCGTTCATGAGGAATCAGACCGCTTTCAATGCCGATGACGTAGACCGCAGGAAACTCCAGTCCCTTTGATGCGTGGAGCGTCATTAATGTCACGGCCCCGCGGCTCGGATCAACACTGTCCGCTTCGTTACTGAGTGTCGCAAGTTCCAGAAACCCCTGCAATGATGGCGGATCTGATGCGCTGCCGGAAAGCGAGAATGGGAGATCGTCGTTGGGGCCCGCGTCCAATTCGTCATCGTCGTCCATCTCACCGGCGGCATCGTACTGACGTGCGGCGGAGATCAGTTCAAACACATTTGCCGCTCGATCAATATCGACTTCATCCGATTCTTCACGCCACAGAGACAAATAATCGATGTCAGCGATAAGGCGTTCGATGAGTGGTGCGACGCGCCCGTCGGCCGACTGTTCGTGCAGCCTCCGGATCAGATCCACAAAAGCTTCGACAGCCTTGCGACTGCGCCCGTTGAGCCCATTCACGGAACTTGCTTCGCAGGCCGCTTCAAACAGACTCACGCCGTATTTCTGGGCATGGTTGCGAAGTTTCAGCAGCGAAGTATTACCGATGCCACGCGCCGGGCGATTGATAATCCGTTCCATCGCCGAATCGTCGGCATGGTTTTCAATCAGCCGCAGATATGCCACCAGATCCCGCACTTCCGCGCGTTCATAGAACGAGTAGCCGGCAGCGACCTGGAATGGAACCTGGTGCCGCGAGAGAGCGGTCTCGAACAACCGCGAAAGCGCATTCACTCGATAGAAGATCGCAAAATCCGCATATGTCCGTTCGCCTGATTTGACGCGAGCAGCGATCTCCGCCGCAATTCCGTCTGCTTCGGAATCAGCGTCTTCAAACAGCAACAGTCGCACGGCCCCACCATCGGGATTTTCGGTCGTTAACCTGCCACGATGTGGCCGCCGATTGTTTGAAATAAGTTGATCCGCACAATGCACGATCTTTTTTGTGCTGCGAAAATTCTGGTCGAGCGACACGATTTCCACTTCGGGAAAATCACGTTCGAAGGTTGAGATATTTCCAGGCCGTGCTCCGCGCCAGCCGTAAATTGACTGATCCGGATCTCCCGTCGCGCAAAGATTCGGATACAACTGCGACATGGCCTGTACGATGCGATACTGAGCGAAATTGGTATCCTGATACTCATCGACCAGGATGAACCGAAAGTGGTGATCCAGTTGTTCGCGAATGAGTTCATCGTCTTCCAGCAGTCTGACAACGTGCAGCAGCAGGTCATCGAAATCCACGGCGTTCTGCTGGCGGACGCGTGCTTCGTACAATGGAAACACGTGATACACAATTGCGTCCAGCGGATTGCCGACGCGTTGTTCAAACTGTTGACGAAAAATCTCAGATGTGATCATGTCATTGCGAGCACGGCTGATGCGGCTCAGCACTCGACCGGGATCATGGAACACCGTGTCCAGCTTTTCTTCCCTCATGATGTGGCGAATGAGCGTCACCTGATCCGAATGATCCAGGATGGTGAAATTGTCCTTCAGGCCGACATGTTCAGGCCAGCGTCGCAGCAGGCGTGCACAGAATCGATGAAACGTGCTGACTCGGACGCGCATGCCGCCGAGGAGGCGTTCAATCCTCGCTCCCATTTCGCGTGCGGCTTTATTGGTAAACGTCAGAGCCAGAATCTGATCGGGCTGAACCCCACGTTGCAGCAAACGCACAATTCGGTGCGTAATGACGCGGGTTTTTCCGGACCCCGGACCGGCCAGGACCAGCAGCGGCCCTTCAAAATGCTCAACTGCCTGATGTTGGGCATCCGTGAGTCCGGCGGTGATTGTGGGTGCGTTGATAGACAAGATGAAACACCGCGCTCCTGCGGATGACCGTCGGATGCCGGTCGAAGTAAGATTTTTCCTGGTCGAATGGTCGCATTCTAGGCAGGTCGCGGCAGATTCTCAATTGCGTTGATTCCAAAGCAGTGGACTGATTGACGTAAAGAGTCGTTGTTCCGAGAATACAAACGCAGGTTCGCCGCATTCAGTATTGCAGGCGAAGGCCTGTGCTCCGAGGAGACGCATTCTGGAGAAGATCTGGAAATGCATCTTCAGGCGACAGGAATCACACCCGACTCAGAGACACAAGCTGAAGGCCACAAACATGACAGAATCATTATCCAGGTCTCGCACTGAACTTTGCTCAACGCGCTGCGTACCCTGCGAAGGGGGTGTTCCGAAAATGACCAGGGAGGAAGCCACGGCCCAGCTGAAGGAACTGCCGGGTTGGGAATTGTTGTCGGGCCCTGACCGTATTCGCAGGACATGGATCGTCAGGAATTTTCAGGCAGGCATGAATTTCTTCGAAAAGGTCACGGAAGTCGCTGAAGCGGAAGCCCATCATCCCGATCTGCATCTGGTCGGCTATCGAAATGTGTCGATTGAAATCTGGACACATGCAATTCAAGGTCTGTCGTTAAATGACTTTATTCTGGCGGCTCAAATTGATGCATTGCCGATTGAACTCAAAACCGCTTAGGGCGTTGTTCAGCGTAATTCGAAAACACATGAAAGGCATTGTCAGTGGTTCGTTTTCCAAGAATGTGTGATTTAATCCAGACGTTCGACACTCCGCGCGTTGCGGATATCGCGGCGACAGTACGGCACCAGATGCAGTCGCTGCAGCTTGAAAAGCTGATTCGGTCGGGACAAACCGTTGCCATTCCGGCGGGCAGCCGTGGCATTGCCAATATCGGACTCATTCTGCGCGAGATCGCAGCGTACTTTTCTTCCATAGGCGCGTTGCCCTTTGTTGTCCCTGCCATGGGTAGTCACGGTGGTGGAACGGTGGAAGGCCAGGTGCGGATGCTGTCCAGTCTGGGAATCACGGAGCAATCGATCGGAATTCCGATTCGGGCCACGATGGAAACTGTGATCGTGGCGCAGACATCCAATGGTCTGCCCGTGCATTTTGACAAATACGCGAGCGAAGCGGATCATGTCTTTGTCGTCGGTCGCGTCAAGCCGCATACGCGATTTGTGGGACCCGTCGAATCCGGTCTGCATAAGATGATGCTCATCGGTCTCGGCAAACATGAGGGTGCGAAGGTTTATCATCGCGGGATCCTGACGATGAGTTTTCCGGAGATCGTGGTTGCGGTAGCCGAACGCGTATTGCAGGTCTGTCGCGTGTGCGGAGGCATGGCGATTCTGGAAAACGCGGAAGATGAAACTGCGTTGATTGAAGCCGTCAAGCCCGAAGATTTTTCGCGCCGTGAACCGGAATTGCTGATCCTTGCCAATCGGTGGCTTCCGCGTCTGCCGTTTGACGACGTTGATCTGCTCATCGTGGACCGCATCGGCAAGAACATCAGCGGGGTGGGAATGGACGCGAATGTCGTCGGTCGCAAGTTCAATGATCACTGTGCGACGTCACAGGATCAGACGCGCTGCCGTCGCATTCTCGTGCGGTCATTGACGAAGGAAACGTACGGCAACGCTACAGGGATTGGTATGGCCGAATTCACGACACAGCATTGCGTCGATCAGATCGATTCGGAATCCACGCGCATCAACTGTGTTACTGGCATGCATCCGGAAGCCGCCATGATTCCGATTACATTGCCGACTGATGCTGCGGCAGTGGATTCGGCCCTGCAGACCATTGGCATGATTGAACCGGAAAACTCGCGCGTCATCCAGATTTCCGACACGCTGCATCTGACACGAGTCCGTGTGTCTGAGGCGTATTTTGCCGACGTTCAGAAGTGGAAACACCTGCGTCTGGATGGAGATCCATACGATTTTCCAATCGATGCCGCAGGATGGTTACAGGATGTTTAAGCTGCCTGGCCGACGGATTCGCCGTCCGGAGCGTTGGATTCACAGCGAGGGTCGTCGCTGAGGTACACGGATTCCCGAACGATCGATTCCCGCCCCTGGGTGCTGAGCTGATACTGCAGTCCGACACTGCGGCCCGTGAATTCAAAGCGAATCAGCCCCTGAGCAATCAGGAATCCGTGAATGGACGAGAGCGACAACTTTTCGATTCCCGGCACGTCCTGAATTCGATCGAGCCATCCGGCATATTCGCTGATCGTGGCTTTGGCTGCTGCATCGCGAACCGCGTAGCAGTTCAGGACTGTAAGGCAGTTTCTTTCAAACTCGCTGGATTGTGGAGCGGGCTCAGTCATGTCCACATTATCGACCGCCCGGCGTCATGCTTTAAGCTGAGACCCGGATGCAGGTCTGATCCGTACGTTCCGAACGACCTGTACAATCCTCAATCAGTGGCTTTTCGCCTGTTTCGAGGGGCAGCCAGTTGCGGAGATTCCGGATTCGGGATTCAGGAAGGTGTGTGAGTCTGGTGAGAACCGCTGGACCATATCGATCAATTGGAAATTGACGGTAACAGAGGGCGGCAGAAATGGATTCAGTCACGACCAAGGCAGCACAGTTCCTGCCGCTCAGTGCAAGGTTGCGATTCCTGTAGCTTGGACATTCATGTCCGAGATATTGGCCAGCCACCGTCGCATTGTCGAACGGCTGTCAAGGCACAATAACCATCGCTTCGACAGAGATTCATGGCCATGCGACGGACATGAATGTCCATCCTGCGTATGATCGATCCGCCATTCCGCTCAAAAAGTGGCGATACTTCGGCACGATTGTGGAGAGTCGTCTCTGTGGCTTGAATCCGTCGCGAATCCGCGTCAAAATGCGAATTCGTGGCAAGACTTTTCCTCCCTGATTTCATCCCCCCGCCGTACAATCACCGACACACCTTCATTCTCGGTTCGTTGTTCGCTTTGCTTTCCAGGTATTTCACATGAATTCGCGTTGTTTATTGCTGCCTATGCTGAGTGCTGTGGCGGTGACTGTGTTTGCGTCCGGAATCATAATCGCCGAAGAAATTGCCCGCTGGGATTTCGAGCAGGAACCCATGGGCTGGGGACCAAACAGCGAAATGGAATTGTCCCTTGAGGAAGGCCACCTGAAAATCCGCTCTCATGGCAATGACCCGCACCTCACAGCCAAAGTCGATGGTCGCAGCGGCAAACATCGCATTACAATTACCGCAAAGTTCAAAGGCAATACGAACTTTCAGGTCTTCTGGACAACGGAAGCCGAACCCGGCACGAGTGAAGAAAAATCCGTCAGTGGCGAGCTGCGTGGTTCAGAACGAGAGGCGCGAAGTATCAAGCTGTACTTCACCACTGAGTCGCCAGTCACATCTCTTCGTATTGACCCGCTCGGTGAAAAAGGCGAAATGCTGATTGATGCCATTCAGCTCAGCGATGATCCTGCGCCGGTCCCGATGGCGACACCGATCGAGAGCATGAAGATTGCCGACGGATTCGAAGTCGAATTGTTGTACTCGGTGCCCAGTGAACAAATGGGTTCCTGGGTCTGCATGACGACGGATCCAATGGGTCGCTTGATCGTGTCCGACCAGTACGGAAAGCTTTATCGAGTGACTCCGCAGGCGAAGGGATCAGGTGAGAATCCAAAGATTGAACCGATCAATGTGGATGTGGGGATGGCTCAGGGTTTGCTGTGCGCCTTTGATAGTCTCTACGTGATGACAAACATCAATGAAGAATCTCGCGTCGGGCTGCATCGAGTTCGCGATACAGACGGTGACGATCAGTACGACAGCGCCGAACATTTAAGACTGCTCAAGGGCGGAAGCGAACATGGGCCGCACGCCATTGTGCTCGCACCAGATGGCAAGTCGCTGTACGTGTGCTGTGGAAACCACACTCCACCGACAGATTTTTCGAGTTCGCGCGTCCCGCGCAACTGGGATGAAGACCAGTTGCTGCCACGCATGTGGGATGCTGGTGGTCATGCGGTCGGTGTCCTGGCACCGGGTGGCTGGATTGCTCAGGTCAGCCCTGATGGTCAGGACTGGCAATTGGTCGCGAGTGGGTTTCGCAATGAGTACGACATCGCATTCAATCCGGAAGGGGAACTCTTCACGTACGACGCTGATATGGAATGGGACGTCGGTTCTCCATGGTATCGGCCGACACGCGTGAATCATGTGACCAGCGGCGCTGAATTCGGTTGGCGTTCGGGGACCGGCAAATGGCCGGCGTACTATCCGGACAGTCTGGGCTCTGTCGTGGATATCGGTCAGGGTTCTCCGACGGGCATCGCATTCGGGACCGGTGCAAAATTCCCCGCGAAGTATCAGAGTTCACTTTTCATCAGCGACTGGAGTTACGGGGTGATTTACGCCGTGCATCTGAAGGCCGACGGATCGACTTACACAGGCGAAGCAGAGCGGTTCATTTCTGCAGCGCCACTCCCGGTCACGGATATGGTGATCAATCCGATTGATCAGGCGATGTACTTCACGATCGGTGGTCGCAAGACTCAGTCCGGACTGTATCGCGTAACCTATAAGGGGGCAGAATCCACTGCACCGCTGGTCGTTGAAAAAGATGCGGGAAGTGAATTGCGGGATGTTCGGCACAAACTGGAATCACTGCATCATGCGGATGCCCCGGACGCTGTCGTTCAGGCATGGCCGTATCTTGGCCACGAGGATCGCACGCTTCGCTTTGCCGCACGCATCGCGCTGGAACATCAGCCGGTCGCGTCGTGGCAGGAAAAAGCTTTGACGGAAAACTCCAGCCCGGACGCAAAGTTGACGGCTCTGCTGGCCGTGGCACGCTGCGGAGGGAAGGAACTGCAACTGCCTCTGATTCAGTCGATGAGCCAGCTCAATGCGGAAAAACTATCAGAGTCTCAGATGCTTTCGGCGCTGCGTGTCATGGGACTTTGCTTCATTCGCATGGGGGAGCCCGACCCGCAGATGGCCCGAGATATTTCAGCTATTCTGAATCGCTACTATCCGGCGAAAAGCTCAGCGGTCAATCGTGAACTTTGCAGACTGCTCGTCTATCTGAACGACAGCGAAGTGGCGGCTAAGTCGCTGGATTTGCTGGCGAAAGCGCCGAGTCAGGAAGAGCAGATTCACTATGTATACTGTCTGCGAGCCCTCAAGGGCAATTGGACCATGCAGCAGCGGAGGGAATTCTTCGAATGGTTTGTCACATCGACAACTCTCCGCGGCGGAAATTCGTTTTCCGGGTTTATCAAAAACATTCGTCAGGAAGCAATCGATCACCTTTCCGATGCAGAAAAAGCAGAACTCAAGGAGGTGCTGGAAGCACAACCCACGGGTACGGCGAATCTGGTCGAAGCGGCATCACGACCGGTGGTGCGGGAATGGAAAGTTGATGACCTGCTGGCCGATGTTGAAGCGGGACTTACGGGGCGCAGCTTTGACAACGGACGCAAAATGTTTCAGGTCACGGCTTGCTTCAAGTGCCATCGCTTCGCGGGTGACGGTGGATTCGTCGGCCCGGAACTGACTGCAGTGGCTCGTCGATATAACGCACGTACGCTGCTGGAAGGAATCATCGAACCCAGTAAGGTGATTTCCGATCAGTATGAATCCAACATCTTTGTGCTGGACAGCGGCAAGCAGGTTGTGGGGCGAGTTGTCAATTTGAACAACGATAAGATCATGGTGTGCGAAAACATGCTGGAACCAGGGAACCTCACAAACGTGTCCCGCGATGAGATTGAGGAGACGCTGGTCTCAAAAGCATCCATGATGCCGAGTGGTCTTGTCAATACACTCAATAAGGACGAATTGCTTGACCTTATTGCGTATCTGCAGTCCGGCGGTGATCCTGATTCCCCTGTCTTTACCGGAGCCAGGAAGACCGTGAGTACCCCGAAACCGAAAGAGAAACAGATGTTTACAGACGCTGGTCATACCGTCGATTCGCTGGATGTTGTTAAGCAGAGAATCACCGACGGCTCTGCCGTCCTGATCGATGTGCGAGAAGAATCGGAATGGAACGAAGGACACCTGAATGATGCAACACTGGTTCCGCTGAGTACTCTGAAAGACGCCGCAACAATGGCGACGGCTATGGCGAAGATCCCTAAAGACAAGGTCGTTTACATCCACTGCCGCGCGGGCGGGCGAGCTGTTCAGTGCGCAGAGGCCCTGGCCGATAAAGGTTACGATCTTCGACCGCTGAAGGCTGGTTTTGATAAACTGGTGGAATCTGGTTTTGAAAGGGCAGCCCCGGGGAATTAGTGTTGCATGGATCATGTGTCGTCCTGGACACAGCACGAAACACATTCTTGAGAGGACATCATGCTGCCGCTACTGCCATCACGTCGAGAATTGCTCACGCGGACAAGCTGCGGTTTCGGTGCACTGGCGCTTCAGGCGATGCTGACACAGGCCGCTGTTGCAGGATTTGGAAAGGCTGCAGTCCGGGACACCGTCAGCGAACAGCGTCCGATGTTTGCTCCGCGAGTGAAGCGAATTATTTTTATCTTCATGCAGGGAGGTCCAAGTCACGTCGATTCGTTCGACTACAAGCAGGAGCTTGTGGATCGTGATGGACAGTCGATCGACTTCACCGGTGTCCGATTCGGAGATTTCGGTAAAGAAACCAAACAGAAACTGATGAAGCCGCTGTGGCGGTTTTCAAAGTATGGCGAATGTGGTCGAGCCGTCTCAGACCTGTTTCCCAATATCGCTCAGCATGTGGATGATCTGTGTTTTCTGCACGGAATGCAAACCGAGGGCGTCGCACATGGGCCATGCACGTTATTCCTGCACACCGGGGCAACATCGCTGGTCAGGCCGTCAATTGGGTCGTGGATCCTGTACGGTCTGGGGACAGAGAATCAAAGCCTGCCTGGATTCGTATCGTTGCAGCCATCCGATGCCAACGGGGGCCCGCGAAACTATTCCAATGCATTCCTGCCAGCCGTCTGTCAGGGGACATCGATTGGTCGCACGTTTCAGCCTGCCGAACAGATGACCATCGATCATATCCGCAATTCGCAGTTATCGTCTGAAGAGTTGCAGCGACGCTACGATCTGACGCAACGCCTGAATCAACTTCAGTCCGCTCGCCGTGACCATGCCGACGACGAGATCAATGCTGTCATCAGAAACTACGAACTCGCATGGCGGATGCAGGCGCAGGCACCCGAGATTCTGGAGTTGTCGGGAGAAACCAAAGCCACTGCGAAGTCGTACGGCATTGGCGAGAAGGAAACTGATCAGTTTGGGCGGCAATGCCTGCTGGCGCGTCGGCTGTCGGAATCCGGAGTTCGCTTCGTGCAGATCAACTATGCCGATCAATCCTCCAATCCCCGCTGGGATCAGCATGCCAATATGCCCGCACACGCAATTCATGCTAAAGCCACCGACAAACCGGTGGCCGGCCTGCTTGCGGACCTGAAACAACGCGGACTGCTGGAAGACACTTTGGTCTGGTGGGGTGGCGAATTCGGTCGCACGCCGTTTTCGCAGGGGTCTGACGGACGGGACCACAACCCGAAAGGATTCACAGTCTTTCTGGCTGGCGGCGGCGTGAAGAAGGGTTTCAGCTGGGGCAACACGGACGACATAGGACGCCTGGCAATCGAAGGCAAAGTCCATATGCACGATTTGCATGCGACGATTCTGCACCTGTTAGGCGTCGATCACGAACAACTGACCTTCCGGTACGCCGGACGCAATTTTCGTCCGACGGACGTGTATGGTGAAGTCGTATCTGAGATCATGTCGTAACGTAATTGCCTCCAATCATTCATTCACCGAAGTCTTCCTCACTCACGCCGATGGCGTAGACGTCAAACATGCCATGGATAGCCCCGCACCGCATACTTCTTTCCATCTTCTGCATTTGGCTTGCCGCCTCGACAGCCGTCGTCGCAGAAGATTCGCTGAGCCAGATTCAGCAGGAAAACGCCCATGAAGGCGCTCGCGACTGGCAACTGACTCGCGTCAAAGTTGCCGAGGGCGGTTGTCGATCAGCCAGGATCGAAGGGTACTGCTCGAAACAAAGTGTCACAGCGGGTGAATCGATTGACATCATGATTTCAACCAATCCGGCTCGCGCGTTCCGGGTGGAGTTTTTTCGCACCGGTTATTACGGAGGTCGCGGCGCGCGGCTGATGAAGATAATTGATCGTGTTGAAGGAATGACGCAGCAGGATCCGACGCCAGGCGAAAAAGATCTGCACGAATGCCTCTGGAAGGCTTCGCTTTCCCTTACGATTCCGCAGGACTGGCTCAGTGGCGTCTATTTGGGTCGCCTCACCACAATTCCCGATGATAACGAACCGTACTGGCAGAGTTACGTGATCTTCATTGTTCGCGACGATCGGCCGGCAGATGTCCTGTTTCAGTGTTCGGACAACACATGGCAGGCGTACAACGTCTGGCCAAGTCACTATTCGGTTTACACCCATCCCAAAGGCGGACAAGGGCCCTGGGCCGATGTGAGTTTCGATCGTCCCTACGGTCGCGAATCGCAGTACACATCCGTTGTGAACGATCCGCTGACGGTTGGTGCGGGCGAATTCATTCCGTACGAATTCCCGATGACGTACTGGCTCGAACAGAGTGGTTATGACGTGAGCTATGTGTCTAACAGCGATATGCTGACTGCCGATCGCGGCCTGAAGTGCAAAGCCTTCATCAGCATCGGCCACGATGAATACTGGGATCGACGACAGTTCGACAGCGTGACGAAGATGCGGGACGAAGGCGTGAATCTGCTCTTTCTGTCCGGCAACAGTGTCTGCTGGGTTACCCCGCTGCGAGCCTCAACTGATGGCACGGCGAATCGCATCTTTTTCCGTGGAGGCCCGTATGGTGCAGAAAATGACTATGCTGTCGGTCGCGAGAAAGACAACGGGCCATTCCCGTTTCGAGGCCCCGATGAAGGTCTGCTCATGGGCGCGCGCAACGTGGAACCAGTGAACGGCGGCGGTGACTGGACAGCAACCAAAACTGATCACTGGATGTTCGAAAGCACCGAAATGAAAAATGGCGAATCGATCCCCGGTCTGATCGGCTGGGAGTATCATGGTCAGCCCGCGGACATCCCTGGTCTGGAAGTTGTCGCCGGTGGCACAGCCTGGCAAGGCGGTGTGAATCCTCAGCAATGGACTGCAACAATTTATCCTGGCCCGAAAAACAACTTTGTGTTCAATGCCGCAACCATCTGGTGGGCGCAGGCGCTCGGAGATCCCCCAGGCCATACGTTGCCGTGGTCACATCACAGTCGACCGCACGGCTCCGATGATCGCGTCCAGCAGATTACGAACAATCTACTGAAGCGGGCCATTGGGAAGTAAGGTTTGAAACCGGATCGATCATCATCCAATGCTGTGAACCAGATACCATTCCTGTTGTCTGAACTTGTGTGTCAATGAATGCCGGGGAACAAAAATCTCGTCACATCCCCCGCGACGACTTTCTCGCCACCTGCTAGAATGACATGGTCTGTGGCAAGAGAAGCCGCAAAAAAACGCCCGTAGCTCAGCTGGATAGAGCAACCGCCTTCTAAGCGAATAAGTGACGGTCGGTCATGCGTGTTTTTCCTGTGTTTTACACGGTTTCACGTCCCGCAATAGTTCAGGAAATCTTCGAAAAAACATGGTTGCGGGTGTCGCGACACCCTCATTTGTTGAATTTTTTCAGCTGCTGTGCGACATTCCCCTCATGTATTCCATGTGTCTAGAAGTGCAACCGCTGGTAGAAACAGATGCGAAATCCCGAATTGCAATCGTCCGCCGCTGAACATTTTTGTTCATCCGACTCAAATGATCTCCTCGTGATACTTTTTATACCCACCAAAGACAATAATGGAAAAGAGTTGCCGGACTCGGATATGTGGCTGCATGGGGCGATTACGGTGCTTTCTAAGCAGTTCGGTGGAGCAACAGTTATGGCCCCCGCCGACGGAGCGTGGTACAATCCGGATACCAAGGAGGTCATCCGCGAAAAGGTGCATTTGGTACATTCGTACGGAAAAGCTGACCCCGAGTTGAATTGGGTGCGATCTGCCGAGCGTGCATTGACGGCAGGGAAATTACGGGGATTGTCGAGAGCTTAGGACGTTGACGGCTGGCAGTGCGACTAATGCGTTCTTCAACGTGGCATCCCAGGTTTGGCTGAGCAGGATCGATCGCAGAGTCATGATCTGGCGGGCTCCGGCGTGAGACCAGCGCATGCCGGACAGCTTCAGGCGTTCGGTCACAATTTGCTTGCAGGCGGATTCTACGATGCCGCTGCCGATCGGGCTGCCGTGACTGCGATACTCGGCATAGTTCATGAAATTCTGGTAGCGATGCAGGTAACGTTTCGCCGTCTGGACTTCTTCCTTCTCGGCAGGATCGATGCCGTGCTGTCGCTCCATGCCCGCGATGGATCGCATCACTCGGCCCCAGCCGCCCGGTTCCAGCAGCAGCTTGCGAACGCGCTTCAGCCACTCGGTTCGCTGGGAAGTTGTCAGCAGCAGTGCATTGGCGATCGTGGTCAGTCGCAGGCTGGCGTGGTAGTAATCGACGATGCGTTCAATCTTGATTCGTTGACCATCCTTGCTGTACCTGACATGCTTCACGCTGCGGCTCCATGATCTCCGCGAGATGAGAGCTCAGATTGCGAATTTTCTCGGCACCTATCCTTGCGCCCGTGCGTTCGGCAATCACTTCGATGCATCGGCCCTGCGACGATCCGGCTGCGGCCACCTGACGCCCCACAAGATCCTGAGCGCCCGGAGTCGCACCGCACTCAATGCCCAGAATTTTCTCCAGCGGCGCGATCGTCCGGCCACGGCTTCCCTGGCGATAGGTGGCTCTGGTCAGAGTGATGTTGCCGAATCGCGTGAGCACGTTTGTATGGAGTGTCTTCTTTTTGAGTCGTCGGCACTTCTGACCGAGATGCTCGACATGCTGCGGCATTGCATCCACTTTCTGCGGTTCGAGCGAACTGAAACACCATTCCTCAAACGACCGAGCCAGTTCACGAACGAGTACTTCCACGCGGAGTTCAAACTCATGAGCATCCGCAGGAGCCATATCCGGCTTCAAAAAAATGGCTGTCGTGTCAGCCAGCGTCTGGCACAATACGGCTTGCGTCTTTGTCAGCCAGGCGACAACGACCTTTTTCGGAATTGCACAAACCAGCGTCCCTGCTGTAACCTGACCATCCATGAGAGGCGTCCTGTCCTGAGTTGTTAGTGTGAAGACCAACATTCTCTGGCAAGACGCCTCTTCTTAAACAGACCAATTCTCCCCCGTCTCACTGCGCAATACGCAGATCGCACCCCCTTGATGTGGTCCTGATCGCCCATCAGCTTTCTCATGTCCAGCGGCGATGTGTTGAAGAACAACTGCCCGGACTTTTTCAGCAGGAACGCCTCAGGATTCAGCCCGGCAGCTTCCCGCTTTTCTTTTTCCTTCAGCACGGCGTCCTTCGTGCCTTCCAGCACGCAGTCCAGGCGCCTCAGAACGGTGAACGGCAGAATGACCTTGCCGTAGTCGGATTGCTTGTAGTCGCCGCGCAGGAGGTCTGCGACGGACCAGATGAAGGAGGACAGGTTCTGCTGGTTCATGGGGTTTTGTGTGGCTGGAGTGATTCCGAATGCATTGGCGGCTGATTTTGAGTGAGCAGAGTACTGAGGCACACGCAGCATTCCCACCTCAGCCGAGGTTTCCGTGGCAGGATTGAGCAATCTCGGGAGCGACGTCTACGCCGTATCGCACAATTTGCGCGCATCGGTGACCTGTCGTGAGATTAAACGCGATCCAGTTTTGCAGATTGCAGAAACTGGAGTATCCCGCCATCACTGCACTACGATCGAACGTTTGAAAATCAAGACGCGAGATGTATCCTCGCAGCGATCACCCCTGTTCTCGCATGGGCCCCATCGCAGCCGTAGTTCGTTCACTGATCTGGTTCCGCTCAAACTCGGCGAGTACGGCCAGCATTTGGAAAACCATCTTCCCGGCTGCCATAGTAGTGTCGATCTTCTCGGACAGATTAATCAGGTCTGCCCCGGCCTTGCTCAATCGTTCGCTGACGCTGAGCGTATCGCGTGTTGACCTTGCCAGGCGGCTGAGTGAGTAGACCACCAGAGCACCGCGACACTTCGCCACCGCAGTCAATGCGGCCTGGAGCTCCGGGCGGTTGTCAGCTCGTGAACCAATGATACCCGCATCAACGAAAACCCCAGCCAGCTCAAAGTCATTCATGGAGTTGGTTCGACTCAATTGGATTCATGGAATGTCATTCCCATTCCATCTCGCGCGGCAAGCGTGGTCCGCACCAAACTGCAAAGCACCAGGCGTGATGCCAGGTTACACGTCTGGTTAGCGGCTGCCTGGATGAGCCAGACGATGAGGCATTCCATGCTGAAGAACGGAGCGTACAATGAGACACCTTACGTAGGAGTTGAATTAACCCAGGAAATAAGGTACCAAACACAGCATTCTTTCACGGACGAAAATTTCAGAGAAGTCATTTAACAATCTTAGCGGAGCTTTTGAAATGGCATTTCCATGGTGTGTAACGCTGGTACCGGAGGTAGAAGGACAGGCTCGCGGCGCGGTACTCAAGGACGCGAAATGGCCTAAGGGCAGCGAGATCAAGATCTCGTTTTTGGATGGAGATTCAGGGCTGCAGGCCAAAGTGAAAGCTGCGGCGGAACAGTGGATTACTCGCACGGGCGCGGATCTTACATTTACGTGGCTCAATAATTCCGGGGCAGGCGACATTCGAATCAGTTTTACGCGCAAGGGCTCGTGGTCCTTGCTGGGGCGTTACGCAAAACTGCGAACGGACAAGTCCGAGCCGACGATGAACTTCGGCTGGTTAAAACCTGATTCGGACGATCTTGCCATTCAAGAAGTCGTTTTGCATGAATTTGGTCATGCGCTTGGATTTATTCATGAGCATCAGAATCCTGATGGCGGTCTTCTCTGGAATGAACAGAAAGTGATCGCTTCACTTTCCGGCCCCCAAACAATTGGTCTTCGGAGCAGATCAAGACAAACGTGTTGGGCCAATACGATCCGCGAAGCTTGATCGGGACGCCGTTCGACCCTGACTCGATCATGCTCTATCCGTTTCCTGCCGAATGGACCCAAAATGGTGTGTCGACTCACAACAACAGCGACTTGTCCGCTGCAGACATCCAGCTTGCGCGGAATATCTACGCTTAGGAAATAGCCACATGTGCGACACGAATCGGGATTGGGCGCTTTGCGTTGGAATCGGCTCCTATACCACCAGTTCCGGCCTGGAGGAACTTCCGGGAGCTCTGAACGACGCTAAAGCGATCCACCACTGGATTGTCGACCGCAGTGGCGGTGCTGTTCCACCGGAACAGGCGAAACTGATTCTTTCGCCCGGCACGCAGAACGAGGGCTTGGCTGAACCTGCTGCTCATTTGATCGAAAGTTTTCTGCGAGCACGTTATCGCGACGCCGAGGAAAACAGACAAAATGGCGACGGATTTAGCGCGGGGCGACGACTGTGGCTCTACTTTTCCGGCCACGGCATCGGTTTTCCAGACGATGACAACGACACTGGATTGCTGGCAGCGGATGCACTGCCAAAATTTCGCGACTTTTCCCACGTCGCCGGAATGGCCTGGGCAGAGGTATTTCGCGTCACAAAGGCATTTGATGAAGTGGTGCTATTTATGGACTGCTGCCGACTTGAAACAAACCGAACGTCTCGGCGACCTCCTGCAGTTCAAAGGCAGCTTGCAGACCCTGAGGGAAAAATGATGGCGGCGTTCGCAGTATCGCCCAGCAAGGCCGCATTCGAGAGCAATTCGGCGGAGCATGGAGTTCCTCGGGGAAAGTTCACCGTGGCACTGGAGGAGCTGCTCAAGACACCTCGGAAAAGGCCGATCACCGCCAGAGAGTTCCTCGTACAACTCGAATCAAAGACACCGGATTTTGATCCGTATCCGCCACGAGCGGCGAAGAGCGACTTTGAATTCCTGTCGGCTCGGGAGGGAGCAGAACCGTCCACGGACGCGCCGCTCCTGATTGCGCACGGCGAGACCACCGCAGGACTCGCATCCGACCTTGCCGAAGCCTTGCAGACGCCGGTGGGCTCCGCGCAGATTAGGTGGGAACCGTCAGTCATCGCGGAATCGAATCCAGATGCATTCACTTCGGTGCGCAAACTGGTCGTGACTCGCGACGTAAATATGCAGGAGCTGCGCGAGCTGATCGAACGAGTCCAGCCCAAACGCACGGTCCTGTTCACCGAACGCGACCCTGGAGTTTCGGATCTTCCGGGCGTTCAATTCGTGCTGCGACCGGATATGGCGATGCTGAATCTGAGTGAACAAACTGATCTCCTCGCTGCAGCGCTCAAAGAGGCACCGGGATTTCTCAACGTTCAAGCGATGGAGACAGTGGCGAAGATTCGCGTTTGGGATGAGCAGGGACGTTCCACGGCAAGCGAGTTCGGGAATATCGAGAGGATCGAGGTAGCCCCTGGAGCGTACAAGATTCGCGCAGCGCTCGGCGCGCACTACGTCGAGAGGACAGTGGAAGTGAGGTCCGGTGAAACAACGTCGGTCGCATTACCCGCCCTTCCACTCCGCTTGCCATGCTCCGCATCCTTGCTGAACTGGGAGGCTATCCAGACCGGGGCCAGCAACGAGCGAACTATTTACGAAGGTCGTATTGGCAGTTCACCGTTGTTTTTTTCTGCGCCACGCATCGCAGGCTGGCGATTGGAGGCGTTTTCACGCAGCCCGGATCACGCCGTTGATTTTTCCGTCCGACTCGTACCGGATTCCCATCCGCCGGGGGCACCTCACGAAATGGATTCGATGCGAGAAAGTTTGAAACTGGCTCTGACAGAGCGAAGCTGGGACGCGACAACGATCACAGTTCAGGCAGTCGCGACAGATCCGGTTTGCGCCTTGCTTGCCGCGGCCCTGAGATTGAAATGCGGCGAACCGCACGACGATTTCACAGCCGCTGCTGCGGCCTTGCTGGGAGACGACGATGTGAACGTCAAGTTGCTTCATGGCGCCGCAACGATCGACGATCCGCCCCTTCTTTCGTTTCTTTGGCATTTTCGACTGAAAGGTGGGCAGTTGAAGGTGACGCCTGATTCCAACGCTGATCAGATCATTGGTCGTCTGCAACTGACGGAGCCATGGTTGACCTGGACTGCGCAAACCAGGATTTCGGACAGGAATTGGCTCGGCGAGGTGGCTAATGCGACTTGGCTGGGACGAGGAGCCGAATGCCGAACTTGCGCTTACCAGCATCGCCCTCGGCGCGAATAGCCTTGGGGCGCCCGCTGACAGCCTCAAACGCCGCACCTACAAAGCACCGCCCATCGATCGGCTCGTGCAGCATCAGGAGATCGCTTTTGTTGGGGCAACCAACGATCAGCTTCCGGCGGCTCTTGCCGTGGCCTTTGTTGAGCGAAGCCGAAAGAAATGGAAGCGACTCGACGTCTGGTCACTGGTTGACGAACGTCTGA
>JBBJME010000316.1:0-7558 GCA_037719765.1 Planctomycetaceae bacterium | reverse complement strand
CGGCTAATCGCGTGAACGGTTACGCATCGTCGAACACAGCGAAACACGTGTTGCCAGCTCGCTTCGGTCGCGCAAGCCGATGCGTCTACACACCAGAGCCAAAATGCGTCGCTCACAACGTCCGACGCAGCGAAGCACCGGTCTCCAGCGCGCGTCGGTCGCCCAGACGAATGGCACTAGCTTAAGGATCAGCCGAATTGTGCTAGCGGGCGTTTTCCGGCGAATCGCGTGCCCGTGGTGACTGCCGATTCGGTCCCCGCGTCTTAATCTAGTGCCTCGTCAGATCTAGAAACTGGGGTTGTCTAACAGCAGGGTAATCGCGGAAGCTTCCGTCAACAAGGAGGTCTCCATGAACAAGAAGTATGTCGTTCGGTTGTCTGATGCGGAGCGTCAGATTTGCGGTGATGTGGTGAGAGAATTGAAGGGGAGTTCGCAGAAGGCTCGTCGTGCTCGGATTCTGTTGAAGACGGATGCTGCTGGTCCGGCATGGACCGATGAGAAGTTCAGTGAGGCATTCGGCTGCCGGGTTCAGACGGGGGACTGTGTTCGCAAGCGTTTGGTGATGGAGAGTTTCGAATCGGCACTGGAAGGACAGAAACGGCAAACACCTCCGACTCCCGCGATTCTGGATGGCGAGGCAGAGGCAAAGGTCATTGCGATGCGGCTTGGAAAACCGCCTGCAGGATATGGACGGTGGACGCTGCGGCTTCTCGCCGAACAGGTGGTGGCACTGGAGATCGTCGAATCGATCAGCCATGAAACCATCCGGACGACTCTGAAAAAAACGGGATGACGAAGCGTAAGATCGAGTACTGGGTGATTCCTCCGGAGGCCGACGCCGAGTTCGTGGCCTGTATGGAAGAAGTGCTGGAAATCTATGCAAAACCATACGATTCGAAGAATCCGGTGCTGCTGATGGATGAACAACCAGTGCAGTTGATCGGTGAAACCCGAGTTCCGATTCCCGCCACAAAGGACCATCCGGAGCGAGTTGACTACGAATACGAACGAAGGGGAACAGCCAGCATTTTCATGTTCGCCGAACCACTATCAGCGTTCCGTCAGGCCACGGCACGACCGCGGCGAACGAAGGTAGACTGGGCGATTGAAGTCGCGCACCTGCTGGACACACGGTACGTCAAGTGCAGGACGGTTACCCTGGTGAGCGACAACCTCAATACACACACGAAAGGCGCGTTTTACGAAGCTTTCCCCGCCGACAAAGCACGTGACTATGTGCGTCGCCTGAATTTTGTCCATACACCGAAACATGGCAGCTGGCTCAACGTGGCTGAATGCGAACTCAGTTGTATGACCAGTCAATGCATCACGGGTCGCCGCATTGGAGACATCAAAGTCTTGCAGTCAGAAATCAAAGCCTGGTCCGACAAAACAAATACAAAACAACGCGGAATCGACTGGCACTTCACGGTCGAAAACGCTCGCTGCAAACTCAAAAACTCTACCCACAAATCAAGGTTTGACACAGCACTAGTGCCATTCGTCGCCCAGACCGACGCAGTTTCGTGAGATCCGGTTTCCTGCGACGGTCGGATACACAGTTGCATGCAACGCATTCTGCCTATCCGCATCGGTGAGACCGACCGAAGGCACGATTCGAACAATCCGAATCATCAGTGGTCGCAGCATCCGAAGTCATTCTGATATGCAATATTCAAACAAAAATCTGCGGACCAAGTGACAGCTTCCCACTCATGAGCGGCGGCTTCTCGTTGCGTTCTCCGACTTACCACCACCCCTGAGTCGCCAATCAAGCGGCAGCCGGTGGCACGTTGTGGCGTTTCGACCGGGGCGATGTGCAGTATCGCGGCGGCCTGAACGGCCGCTGCCCTGAACGGGCTGCGCCGACCGGCCTTGGGGGCCGGTGCGGCTTGCGGGCTGAACGCCCGCTGTGTTCGCTTCCGCTCACACCGGGTCGATGCCGCTGGGGCGGCATGCGACCCGATATGGGCTCCGCTGGACGCTCCGCCCTGACCCGTTCGTTGTTTTCACAACAGCCTCTCAAAGTTACATACCTTCATTAAGCAAACATGTTGAAAAAGCTTCAGTTCGTCCCATCCGGCCCCGCTTTTTAGTAACATTTGCCCGTTCGTTCCCTGCAAATATACGAAGGGCGTATTCAGGCTCCATATCAAATGTCACACGACGCCAA
Source organism: Planctomycetaceae bacterium (assembly GCA_037719765.1). Classification (GTDB taxonomy): domain Bacteria; phylum Planctomycetota; class Planctomycetia; order Planctomycetales; family Planctomycetaceae; genus SXXK01. Next base: position 5,385 of record JBBJME010000316.1, on the reverse strand, counting down.
CCAGTCAGATTCTCCGACAATTACCTCAACGAGCCTGATCCTTCGAATTCAGGCGAAGGATCAAGTTGCCTGGGACCGCTTCGCCAAATTGTACACGCCCTATGTTTACGGCCTGTGTCGCGCCAACGGACTGCAGGAATCGGATGCGGAAGATGTATGCCAGAATGTATTGCGTTCCATTGTGACCGGGATCGGCTCCTACCAGCGCACTGGTTCGTTTCGTGGCTGGATTTCGCAGGTGACTCGAAACCGAATAATCGACCATCATCGTCGTCAGCAACGCCAGCCTTCGTCTGAAGGTGGAACAGATTTTCAAATCCAGGTTTCCGAAGTCCCCGATCAGCTGGTGCCGCTTTCCTCCCAGTCAGCCATCGACGGAGATCCCCTGATGATTCAAGCCTTGAGCATGATCCGCGACGAATTCGAACCCTCGACCTGGACGGCGTTCTGGCGAATGGTTGTCGAAGGTCACGGCGCAGCTGAAATCGCGACAGACCTCGGGTGGATCGTTTCAGACGATGCTTCCAGCCACGCCAAAGGCACAAAACGTGTTCGTCAGGCGAAGTTTCGGGTGATGAAACGAATGAAAAGTGAATTCGGCGAAATACTGGATCTGGTGCACGATTGATAATTCTCCATTGCCGTAAATGCCTGTTTACGAAGCATTTCGAGCGATTCTTTATCTGCCGATCACTTTCTCGGCTCCAGCGTTTAACAATTGTTGAAAAGAATGTCTGGGCCTCCCGCACTCGCAAAACTTGCAACATGGGGTTGCCTACGATTCTTCAGACAGTCTTTTCAACATTTATTGACACCGTGAGTCCCAAGAGGCGTCAGAAGTGCAACAAGGTATTCCATCCGAATACTGAGCAACCGTGTAAACAAAACGAACAACTCGCCTCCTTTGTTCGGTGTGAACTCTCCGAAGAAGTGGCGGCGATTGTGCTTGATCATTTGGACAATTGCCCACACTGCGAAGAAACCGTCGCGAACCTGGAGCACACAATGAAAGCGGTTTTGCCCGGGGCTGCGGGGACGATGATCGACGTACCGTATTCCGACGAATCCGCATGCCAGCGTGCAATTCAATCACTCGTAAGTGAATTTGCCACGCCGAGTTCAGTCGCAGATCCCGGAACCAAACCAGATTCGATCCCTGGAAATGGTGCTCGGGCCGAATTCCAAACTCTGCGGGATTTTCGAATCATCGAAAAAGTGGGTCAGGGCGGAATGGGGTCCGTCTACAAGGCAGTTCATCAAAGGATGCAGCGGACCGTTGCACTGAAAGTCCTGCCGTCAGCCATGATCGGCGACCAAAGCGCAGTGGCTCGTTTCAGCCGCGAGATGTCCGTATTAGGACAGCTCAATCACCCGAATATCGTTCAGGCCTTTGATGCCGGTGATCATGATGGACAGCATTATCTGGCCATGGAATTCATCGAAGGGCAGGACCTGGGCTCAGTACTTCGGAGGCACGGCCGTCTGAGTGTTGCGAACGCGTGTCTGGTCATTTCTCAGGTGGCCACTGCATTGCAGTATGCTCATGAGAAAGGATTCGTGCATCGCGACATCAAACCCTCCAATCTGATGCTGGCTGAGACAGTCGGTGCCCATGGAAATCCACACGCCATTGTCAAACTACTGGACCTTGGTCTTGCACGCGTCTTTGAGCAGCGTACCTCAGCTGATGACTCGCAGTCGCCGGAACTGACGTCCGCCGGACAGATTATGGGCACGCTGGACTACATGGCTCCGGAACAGGGCAGTGATTCTCATCAGGTTGATATTCGAACAGACATTTATTCGTTGGGAGCGACGCTCTACAAACTTCTCACTGGTGACGCACCGTTTGCCGAACATGCCGGCAAAGCACCGATGAAACGACTGATGGCGATTGCGACACATGAGCCTCCAGCCATTCGGTCAAAACGGGCCGACGTTCCAGAGAAGCTCGCTGCTATCGTGCATCGCATGTTGGCCAAGAAACCGGAAAACCGTTTCGCCACGCCGGCGGAAGTGGTCGAGGCTCTGGAGCCGTTCTGTACCGGGGCCAACCTGGCGGCTATGCTGATTCCTCAAGGTGCGACTCGCACTTTGGAAGCCCGTCCACAAGTGACGATGCCGGCCAGGCAATCCGCATCCGGTCGCGGCACCAACCGTCGATGGAAAACCGCGTTGGCGGGCTTCGGAGGGTTCTGTTTTCTGGCCGCCATTCTGTTGATCACCACTCGCCATGGCACCGTTGAGGTGACGTCGCCCGATGGGAAATTGCCCGATGATGTGAAGGTGGTCGTTTCGCACGGCGGTGATGAAGTCGAACTGCTTCAGGCGGATAACCAATGGTCAGCGAAGATCGTTAACGGCGAATATCAGGTTCAATTGCGCGGCGGCGAAGACCGGTTCGAGATCAAGGATTCCAAACTCACAGTCAGTCGCATGGGCCGCATTGCGGTTACAGTGGACCTGCTGAAACCGGTGCCGGATTCTGAGAAACCGGTCGCGACGACCACGCCACCCGGCGAGAAGCCACGTACGTCGCCCGAAGATCCTGGATCGCCTGCCAGGCAGCCTGTCGAAACGGTTCGCGTGGCATTTGACGAGACAAAAGTCGCTCCAACTCCGGCAGTGATGATTCCGGATCACGACAGGCCGTTTGTTGTCATCAACAAGGAAGGAGAGTCTGTGGGCGAGTACAAGTTCATCACCGAAGTATTGCCAATTCTCAAAGGGGACGAGATTCTCGAAGTTCGCGGCAACGGGCCTTTCAAGCTGCCGCAAATTGTCCGCGAGAAGCAGTCGCTCCACATCCGCGCCGGGAAGGGATATCGCCCGCAGTTTGTTCCGGACTTCAAACTGTCAGAAACACAATTCAATAATTGGATCGTACTGCAGGACGTCACTCTCTTGATTGAGGGATGCGACTTCACTGGCAGCGTTGCAAACGGATTCGCTCTCTTTGGCGGGACTGGTCCACATTGGTCATTCCATAGCTGCCGACTCATCCAGCCTGTTTCAAATAACGCATTCATCCTGGGTTTCACTGGACAACGACTGACCGTGCGAGATTCGCTCCTGACCTGTCATTCGGCCTACTTCACGACAAGTTTCGGACCGAAGGTGCAGGCCGAGTTCCACAACAACATCGTGTTCTACTCCTCGACTTTCCTCGGTTGCCAACCGGGCCACGGCTCCTCATTCACGTTGAAATCCAATCTGATCTACAACACTGGGTTGCTGTCGCTGAATGAGCAGCAAGGTGACGATCCCGTGGACATTGTGGCCGAAGACAATCTCTTCGTCACGCCGTACTCATCTCTCTGCGCAACCGCGTCGACAATTCCCGTGCGAAAATTGCTGAGCTGGAAGGGCTCCGGCAATCGAGTAATTCAGTCGCAGCCAGGACCGCTGTTTGCATCGCCTGACACCAAAGTTGCTGCCGATCCGCTTCCCAAAACTGTCGAAGAATGGAATGCGTTCTGGGGCAATGCCGGCGATCTCCAGCAGTCCGATGACATCACCTTTGAATGGGACTTTCTCGCCTCGAAAGATTGGAATGCGGGCGCAGGAAGATTCCGCGATGAAGTCGTCGCCGCGCGAAGCAAGTTCCCGGCGCTGCCTCAGCTTGGCCCGGAGATGGAACTCGTTGGGGCCGGACCAGCTTATGAGCAGGCATCGAAGTCAAAGATCGACAGCCCGAATGCCGAACGTCCAGTTGCTCTGGAAGGCGGGCCATTCGTCATCATTCGAGAGGGCGAATCGGTCGCGGGTTTCGTTTCCCTCGCTGCCGCGCTGGCGGAGTCAAAAACCGGAGATGTCATCGAAGTCCGCAGCGACGGCACTTTTCGATCTGTAAGTGTGCAGACGCCGAAAGACCAACGGCTGACGCTGAGGGTTGGCTTGGGGTATTCTCCGGTCTTCACGCAGCTCTGGCTGGGTGACACGGGTGATTGGACCCTCGAAGGACTGCGGCTGCGACCGGAAACGGGGGGCAATGATTTTTTGCGTGGCCATGCTCGACGCATTGCCAATTGCACCACCGAAGCGGGAATCGGAAACGGCTATGTCCTCGTGACCCCGCCCGCCGGTCTGAAAGATCCTGTGGAGATCGTGAATTGTTATTTCTCTCAAGGAATGTCGTTTTATGGCTCGAAGCTGCGTGTTGAGAACAGTGTCCTGTCCCAGGTTGTCTTCAATGGAGAAGCCACATTCGATGCAGTGAGATCGTGTTTTTGGAATCACCCGACTCCCATGCGCGGAAATGCGTATTCCTGCATCGGTCAACAGGCAGAGGGTGAAGTTCAGATCCACGCGGCAGACTGCCTGTTTGATGCCAACACGATCATGAATACCGGCAAGGCAAAGTGGGCCGGAGAGCGAAATCTCTATCGCATTCGCGGTGCTCTATGGGGCGTGTTTTCCACCCCGGGCCGTCAGACAAGTTTGGGACGATCATTAAGCGAGTGGCGCGACTCCTGGAAAAGCGATGCCGACTCCGATTCCGATGAGAGCGCTACGCTTCGACCGGAATTGTGGCGACAACAATGAAGTGTGGGACTTTCAGCAACGTCTTCGCTCGTCTTCTACCGTTCGGAGCGGGACGTCGACTCATGCCGATCAACTGAGTTCGTTATTCGTTGGCAGATCACTGCGCGTCGTTCGGCGGTAAACGTCGTGCGTGCCAATATCACTATTTCAAACACACGATCCTGCAGGACAACGATGGTGGGTTCGAAGAAGTCACGACGACGTTTCTCGACACCAGTCGACTCACTCAGGAACAGTCTCGAATTCACCTGAAATTGACTTCGTCATTAGTTGACCAAACACCCAATGCTTTCTCGCTGGTTCTGCTCAGTGGAGTCAATCCTGCGGCGGCCTGAACGGCCGCTGCCCTGAACGGGCTGCGCCGACCGGCCTTGGGGGCCGGTGCGGCTGGCGGTCTGAACGCCCGCTGTGTTCGCTTTCCGCTCACACCGGGTCGATGCCGCTGGGGCGGCATGCGACCCGAAACGGGCTCCGCTGGACGCTCCGCCCTCAATGATCGATCAATTTACTTCCACAGTTGCTGACTCTCGGAGGACTTTCGATGAACACCACGGCGTTAGATATAAATACGGAACCTCTGGAACTCGAAGTCCTGGGACGTCGCTTCCCGGCAGACTGGGGAGTCCGCAGGTCGCAAACCAAAGTCCGACCGAAACAGCTGAAACCGACGACCGAGCAGCGACAGCTGAAAGATCTCGTGGGTGATTCGATGTGGAATACCCTGGCATGGTTTGCGACCAGGACAACGGAAGAGCCCTGCGAAACACTTGTGGCCTCCTACATCCAAAGTCTGAACCAATTGGATCGGTGTCGGCGGGACGTCGATGGAATGATTCGCGC
>JBBJME010000315.1:0-7563 GCA_037719765.1 Planctomycetaceae bacterium | reverse complement strand
GAAGGAAGATTCATGCGGTCAGCATACCAGATCGAAGCGGAGTGACTCGACGGCTATCTGTTTGCTTCTTTAAATTCGGGCTGCGCAGGAATTCATAATAACTGAACAGCCCGCTTGCGGATAGCCGCTAAAACGACTGTTCTTTCACAGAAAGTTGCCGTTGATAAGACGACCGGACACTCCGAACACTAACGACGCCGCGCATGCCTGGTTTGCGCTTCGGCGTATTCCGAAATTGTGGTTGCTCGTTGCCGTAGGTGCGGTCGTCGCCCTTGCAGTCTGGGTCGTGCCAAAGCCTCGCTCTGCTGTCGTTCCCGTCGATGGAAGTCCCCCGTGGGCAGGCTCGGACAAATTGCAGCCGCGGCGAATTGTCTGGCAGCCATCGTTTGAGCTATCGTCGATTGTGCCGCCCGACAGAGCGAATGCTTCACTGATTGCACCTCACTTCACGGACGGCGGAACAACGCTGTACTTCACGCTGCGATCAGAGGGCGGCCAGGCAGACATCTACCGCAGCCGACTGACTCATGGTGAATGGGAAACGGCTGAACCCGTGAAATCACTGAATTCGGAATCGGATGACATCGGTGCCGTGCCGTCTTCGGACGGGCGGCAACTATTCCTGTATTCGAATCGACCGGGTGGGATTGGCGGGTTCGACCTCTACGTTTCGCAGTGGCACGGCGGAGATTGGACTCTGCCAGCCAACGTCGGCATGCCAGTCAATTCCGCCGCCGCCGAATATGATCCGGCGATTTCCCATGATGGTCGTTCACTCTATTTTGCGTCAAATCGTGACCGTGCAGCAGCCACACCGGACCCGACGGGCGATGAGCCAGGCAATGCATCGAGCGGAGCTCTGCGTCATCGAGAATCGAATACGTTCGACGTGTATGTCGGCGTGCGAGACGACATGAATGCGCCGTGGAAATCGGTCGCCTCGCAGGACGTGATTAATCGTCCCGACAGCAACGAAGGTGCGCCGTTTGTGTCGTCCAACGGGGCTTTCCTGTATTTTGCGTCTGACCGAACTGTTCGCGCTGGAGAAAAGCGGAATCTCGATTTGTTCCGCAGCAACATCACTGGAGGGACGGCATCGGCATCAGTTCCGGAAAACCTTGGGCCGGGCATCAACACGCCTGATCATGAAACGGACCCCGCGCTGTCGCCCGAAGGATTCACGCTGGTTTACACTGCTCATCGCGACGGACACGAGCGTCTGTTCCTGAGTCGGGCCGAGGAGATTCGGTATGAAACCGCATGGGATACGTCGAACCTTAACTCGATGCTGGCAATCTGGCCCCAGGCATTGTTGTTGACGCTGGTGGTGCTTGTGACCCTTGCATTGTTCATTGCCGCGCGGGGAAAAATTTTGAAAGCAGCGGCCTCCGGTCAGTTCTTTGCCGGCAGTCTGGTATTTCATGTGCTGCTCCTGTTTCTGCTGGCGATCTGGAATCTGCCAAAGGTGATGGAAGTCATCACGTCGAAAAAATTCGATGCCGAAGCATCCACTCAGCTTTTTGACGACAATCAGCACCAGTCGCACGAAGACGGGCGTGCTGCGTACGAAAAGCTGGCCGATCTCCAGTCGCTCGAAGACGTACCGCAATCCGACGTCGCGCGTCAGGAAACCGAATCGTTCAGTGTTCCCGAACGCACCGACAGCCCGCTACCAACGATCCCGATGGAAGTGGCCCGACGGTTGCCCCCGGAACGACTCCTTTTCGTTCCACCGAATCGCGAACAACTGCAGCAGGCGGCTGCCAAAGATGCTCTGATGCCCGCGCTGTCGCGGCCGGAACCAGCGATCGCGCAGGCTGTTCCGGACCTTGCGAAGGCCGCTGTCGAACTTCCGGAACCTGTGGTATCGCCGGGAGATCGCCCCAACGCGACGCAGATCGAAATGCCCCGTTCCGAACTCCAGGTTCCACCTGTTCAGTTCGACATCAAAGTTCCAAATGCAATAAAGCTCCGGATGAAGTCAACGACCAATCTGACTCCGCTCGCTGTAGAAATCGGACAAGAAAGGATGGCCACCAGGCTGCCTTCGAGTCCCCTGGCGATGCGAGTCGCGCCAGCTCCGGAGAGTACGGAATCTGTGGAACTCGCTGAGTCGATCATTCTGCCTGCCGCTCCGGTCGAAGCGGTTGAGAAAGTCACAGTTGAGCCGACTCTGATGCTTGTGGATCGAGTGAGTGACGACGCCAGCTCCTGTACCGTTCGCAACGGCAGGAGAACGGATGAAGACTCGTGAGCCACAGCTGTTCGTCAATGAACGCGCAAACATCCACGATCGAAAATCGTCCGGCAGAGCCCGCCAGGTCACCGTCGTTCCACCGCGCGACTGCCCCGTCATCGATCAGTAGTCCGTTTGTGGACACTGCCCAGATCGAGTCTGAAGAAGTGCGACTCGTCGCGGCCGAATCCAGTGACAGTAAATCGACGGATAAAACTGCCGTCAACGAGCTGAAACTGGCGATGGAACGAGTCGAAACAACAGGCCCGAAGCCATTGACGTCTCAGGAAATGTCCGGCCCGGCGAGTCGAACTCAGCAGAGGATTGTCGTAGGTGCCCTCAGTCTCGAACGCAACAACGCTCCGCCCACCTTCAACAAACTGGCGAGCCAGCTTGATCGACCGCTGGCGAAGGCCGCTGCCGTGTCCCTTGCGGCGGACAGCGTGGGACTTCGATCCATGTTTACGTTGCGTCAGGGAGACACTCGCAAGCAGTACATCGAACTTTTTGGAGGCACAGAAGAAACGGAAAAGGCTGTCAATCGCGGTCTGGTCTGGCTGACTCAGCATCAAAATACCGACGGGAGCTGGAGCCTGAACCGCTTTCACGAAAACTGCAACGGTAAGCACGCTGCGTGTACCGGACTCGGGAGCGAATCGTCAAATTCAGCGGCCACCGGTCTCGCGTTATTGCCGTTGCTCGCGGCTGGAAATACGCACGTCGATGGCGAACACGCGAAAGCGGTGGCGGCAGGACTGCAATGGCTGATCGATCATCAGAAATCAGACGGCGAACTGCTCGGCCCCGGTGACAGCCAGAAGATGTACAGCCAGGGTATCGCGGCCATCGCTATGTGCGAAGCGTTCGGAATGACGCAGGATCCGAATTTCCGTGAACCGGCTCAGCGTGCTCTGCAGTACATCATCGACGCCCAGAACAAGACGACTGGTGGCTGGCGATACACTCCCGGTGAAGCAGGAGACACGTCGGTCGTGGGCTGGCAGATGATGGCTCTGAAGAGCGGCGAGATGGCTGGTCTTGAAGTTCCCGCCGCTGTGCATGAAGGTATTCGACGCTGGCTGAAATCCGTCGAAGGCAACAAGCCGGTGGGCGGACAGTTCGGTTACATCAACGCCAGCGTCACACCCGCGATGTCTGCCGAAGGCCTGCTCTGTCTGCAGTTTCTGGGCACCAGCCGCAACGATCCCGCCATGCGCGCCGGAGCAGATTACCTGCTCACTCAGCTTCCCGAAATCAAACAGGTGCACACGTCCTACTATTGGTACTACGGCACGCAGGTCATGTATCACATGCAGGGCGACTATTGGCAGGAATGGAATGCCGCGCTTCGCGACATGGTTGTGGAAACCCAGATCAAGGATGGCCACATGGCCGGCACCTGGAACCCTGCCGATGACTGGGAACAACGGGGAGGCAGACTGTACGCCACTTCCATGAAGCTGCTGTTGCTCGAAATCTACTACCGGCATTTGCCGCTGTACGAACAACTGGATGACTAAACCACGTTCCGTCGCAGATGCACTCAACAACCGGCTGAGGCTGGCCAGTTCTGCCTCGGGTCGCTGTTGGTAGATGGGCGTCGCTGAATTTCGCTATACTGTCCGCATGAAACACAGAAACTTTGGAACACTCGTACAGCCAGTCAGCGAAGTTGGGCTTGGCTGTTGGCAATTTGGCGGCGATTTTGGACCGATGTCCGATGCACAGGCGCTGGCGATTATGGCGGCGGCAGTGGATGGCGGAGTCGACTTCTTCGATACAGCCGATGTCTATGGTGGTGGTCGGAGCGAATCGCTGATCGGGCAGTTTCTGGCGATGCACACGGGCAATCCCATCCATGTCGTCACCAAGTTTGGGCGGGACGGCAGCGTGTTTCCGGACAAGTACACTGAAGCCTCAATGCGCTCGGCCGTGCATGCGGCTTGTCAGCGATTGGGTGTCGATGCTCTCGATTGCCTGCAGTTGCATTGCATCCCGATTGATGAACTCCGCAAGGGAGATGTCTTCGATTGGTTGCGATCGCTCAAATCCGACGGTGCGATCTGCGAATTTGGCGCGTCCGTCGAATCGGTGGAAGAGGGTTTGTTGTGCCTCAAGCAGGACGGGCTGGCTTCTCTGCAGGTGATCTTCAACCTGTTTCGGCAGAGGCTTGTGACGGAGTTGTTTCCGCAGGCCCGGGCGGTTGGTGTGAGCATCATCGTGCGTCTGCCGCTTGCCAGTGGACTGCTTTCCGGCAAGTTCACTCGGCAGACGACTTTCACGAAAGGCGACCATCGCAATTACAACCGCGATGGCCAGGCCTTTAATGTGGGCGAAACCTTTGCCGGACTGCCTTTTGAAAAAGGCGTTGAACTGGCGAACGAAATCCGCGTCCTGCTTCCGCAGAATATGACGATGGCTCAAGCCGCCCTGCGCTGGATACTCGATCACGATCCGGTGACAACAATCATCCCCGGTGCGTCGTCTCCCGAGCAAGTCACGAGCAACGCCGCCGTCAGCGACCTGCCGAGACTGAGCGACGAATTGCACAAGCAGCTATCGGAGTTTTATCAATCCAAAGTTGCCCACCATATTCGCGGGCCGTATTGACGAGCGGAGCAACAACTCAACATCGGCCCCGTGATTTCTCTGTTTCCTCCTGTTCAAATACACACGTCACCTGGACGTATTTCCGCGCAAAAAAAGACCGGGACGAGCGTCACCGGTCTTCGAGTCTTTAATTCGCTTGATGACGTGGAATCACATGCCGCAGCAAGGTGCCGGGGCTGGAGCACAGCAAGTTGGTGCAGCCGGAGCACAGCATGAGACTGGTGCACAGCAAGGCTCCGGAGCCGGGCAGCATGGTTCACTGTGGCGGCGGAAGCACTTCTTGAACATGCCGGAAAACAGCCCGCAATGAGGCTTGCGGCATGGATCACAGCATGGTTCCGGTTCGCAGCATGGCTGTGGCGCACAGCACACAGGTGCAGGTGCGCAACATGTTGGAACTGGGGCGCAACATGGCTCTGGCTGCGGGCAGCACGGCTCGCAGCAGGACGACTTCGGCTTGAAACAACCAAACAGGCCAGCTTCTGCAGACTGCGGTGCAACGAAACAGCTCAGAACTGTGACGGCCAACAGGGAAAGAATACTTCTCATTGAACAAATCTCCGGTCAAACGATTTCGAAAATGTGGAAGCATCCGTGCCTGGACAGTTGGAGAAATTATTCAATACACCCAAGGCTAACGCTTGACTCAAATTCAAATCAAATGCCATTTCAGGGGATTTTTGCCGCAAGATGCAGGTCCAGTTGGCTCGGCAAAGACTTCGCGTTGAATGTGAAGTTCCGATTGCTCTGAATGCGGCAATTACAGGGTATGAATACTCCGCGCGGCCGAAAATGACACTTTTGTGAGCACCGGATCGTAACCCGATGCGTCAGCGAGGGATTGGTATTTGCGGCCCTCGCTGACGCTTCGGGCTAATGTCACGTTCGACCGCGTGAGGTATAAAATAAAAAAGGATGGTGAACCATCCTGGTTCACCACCCCATGTGTTTTCGAAGATGTCCTGAGTCAGGAGCAACTTCTGTCTATTCAGTTTCCTGATGGAAATTGATTAGTAACGATCGCGTCCACCACCACCGCCGCCGCCGCCGCCACTTCGGCCGCCGCCGCCACCACCGTAGCCGCCACCGCCGCCGCCACCCTGGCCGCCGCCGCCACCACCGTAGCCGCCACCACCACCGCCACCGCTTCGTTCTTCACGAGGACGAGCTTCGTTGACAACGATCTGACGGCCATCCATGTCTGAACCGTTCAATGCTTTAATGGCTTCGTCGCCACCAGTTTCCATCTCGACAAAAGCAAATCCCTTGGAACGGCCTGTCTCGCGGTCACTGATGACCTTAGCAGACGTTACAACTCCGTACTGAGCAAATGCCTGCTCAATTCCTTCTGACGTAGTGCCCCACGCGAGACTACCAACAAAAATGTTCTTACTCATTCACAAAACCCTTGAGCTTTTCAGCTAACAAAACACCGGTGTTGCTGCCACACGGCAGCCTTCGAAACGCTGAATTTGAAGACTCGGATTTCGCCCGAACTTGCATCAAAAAAGATGGATGCAGCAGAAACACTCAGGATGGGACGCCATCGTCTTCATGAATGTTTGTGACCCACACCAATTGGTTCGAACGACTTTTGGAGTCGATATCAAACTCAGATTGGGTGACGCTACCCACATGGGATCGCAATAGCAACCCCATAATGCGATCCTTGACAAATTCACGGACGAATTTCGGACTTTCGACGACGGCATCCCACTGTTTTGCGGTTTTCCTCGTTTCCGGCATCCAAAGCCAGCAGTTCTGTTGGCCGTGAACATCCTGGTTCGGATCCGCTTAAGAACCGTTCATTGGTGACAGGAGGCGGCATATCCGGGGGCTGTTCCTCGCGGCGATTCTGATCACTCAGACGCCAGCAACAGCACCGACGTATCGTCGTGGCGTCCAGAGCCCTGAGTGAATGCGTAGGAATCAGAAAACAGGCAATCCAGACATTCCTGCGCCGGCTTTGTCCGAGTGTCCTGCATCGTCTGCTGCAATCCGATGATACCGAACTCTGCATGGTCTCCGCGCGAGTTCCCTGGAAACGCTTCGATCAGGCCATCGGTGTACAGCAGCAGCCGTGAGTTGGGAGGAATAAAGGTTCGATTGTTGACGTAACCTCCGAGTTCAAACAATCCGATCGGAAGGCCCGATGAATCGTCAGCATTGGCGATTTCTCCGATTTCGCCGGTTTCCAGATTGTGCAGGATTGGCATCTGATGGCCAGCGCTGGCCCACAGCAGCTCCCGCGTGCCGGGATTGAACACGCCGTACAACATCGTGATGAACCCACCTTCGCCGCTCACCACGCTCTGTTTGCACAGATGTTCGTTGATGTGCTGAACCAGCTTCGCGGCATCCATATACTCGTCGAATCGAATCATGCGGATCAGAGTATGCATGGTAAAGATCGACATGCACGCCTTCATGCCATGCCCGGAAGCGTCGCCCACGAGCAACACAATGCGGTGGTCCGGCAGCGTGAATGCTTCGTAATAGTCTCCGCCAGCCATCGTCACCGGCTTACTGCCAATCACCCGAATCTGAGACGACTCATACTTCGCCACAATTTTGAAGCCGTCCGGAGTCTCAATGTTTTTCGAGATGATCGATTCCTGCAACTCACGCACCGACTGCACTTCTTTTCGAAGCTGCGCAGAGAGGCTGGATCGTGGTCCGGATGAGATGACGCCATCAGAATGACATCGAATGTCTGC
>JBBJME010000101.1:0-23073 GCA_037719765.1 Planctomycetaceae bacterium | reverse complement strand
AAATCTGAACTCCGGATGCTGCGGTATCGATGGGTTTGAATTCGCCGCCATTCTTCGATTCTGGTTTCAAGTCCCAGATGTCAATCGTTGGCGGACCGCCACCCATCCACATCAGGATGCACGCTTTTTGGTTTGCCTTGACCACGTCGGCATTGGCTTGAACGTGTGACAGGAAGTTCATCGCAGGAATCGTCGCCGCCGCAGTCGCCATGTGCTGCATGAAGTGACGGCGATTCATTCCGTAGTTGTTCCAAAGTGACATTCAGATTACTCCCGAAGAAAGTTTTTGATCGTAATATCTATCGTTATGAGCAATGACAGTTGAATCGGCCACACGCCGCTTCGCGGACTAACCATCAGTGAATGAGCACAAACTCATTCGAATTCAGCAGCGCCCAGAAAAGATCCTGGTAACCATTGAGCTTGTTACTTCGATAACTATTTGCATTCAGCATCTTCTGCACTTTGCTGATTTCAAACCGCGTTGGCTGACGGCTTAATGCAGCGAGATACAAGTCCTGAATCTTTTGTGGTTCCGAGCCGGGCTTACTCATCGTTTCAAACAGAAAACTTCCGCGTTCAATACTGCAGGCTTTGTCGATCAACTCGCTGTTCATCATCATCAGAGCCTGCGGAATCGTGCCGTTGAAGGTTGTTGATTCATCATTCTCATCGTTCTCGAACGCCACCACAAACTGCTGCATCCATTTCTGGCGTTGCTCTTCCTGAGCACTCCAGCCACCACGACCGGACTGATGCGCGTTGCTGGCCACGATCAGCGAGTCATACATTTGCTCAGCCTGCATCGACTTCAAATACATGTGACTGAACAACGGCATTTCACCAGCCGCCGGATCATCAGTCTTGTTTTTATCATTAAACTGGCTTCCGAGTCCGTACGCTTCGGTCGCACAAATCGTGCGAATGAGCTGCTTAATGTTGTATCCACTTGCCACAAATTCGTGCGACAGCCGATCCAGCAACTCCGGATGGCTGGCAGGATTATGCGGGCCCATATCATCCACCGGGCGAGTGAATCCATAGCCGAAGAAATGACTCCACATGCGGTTCACCATCGCCTGAGCGATGTGAGGCGACTTACCATCAACCGACTCTGTCAGCAGTTTTCCAAATTCAATTCGTCGATCTGTGTCAGCACCTGGATCAACTTCATGGCCTTCAAATCGCGGAAACGCCACCTGCATCACGCCGCTGCGCTTCTCGTAATAGACCGGCCCCGAGAAATTCTGCCAGACCACTTCGGAATAGTCATCGACCATGCGCCCAGTGTTGGGATCGAGCTTTCGGTGATCTTCCTTTCCCACCTGGCGGAAGAAGCTGTTGTATTCCCAAAATTGATCCTGCTGCCATTTGTTGAATGGATGATTATGACACTGAGTACATTGAACCTGCAGGCCGAGAAACAGGCGAGTCGTCATCGCGGTCAACTGCACACCATCGTCCGGCATCTGCATCTGAGCAAGTGTATAGTTAACGGCACCGTTTTCTTCGTAATGACCAGACGCTGTGACGAGATCTACAACAATTTCATTCCACGGACGATCCTTGGCAAATGCTTCACGGTAGAATTTTTCCATCCCCGTCCGACTGACACGACGCGGTGTCGCCCGCCCAATGCTGTTGTTTGTCCAGATTGTGGTGAAGTTACGCACATAGTCTTCGTGTGCAAGCAGTGATTCGATCAGGATAAATCTCTTACGGGGACTTTCGTCTGCAAGGAAGGCACGCGCTTCTTCCAGTGTCGGAATACGACCGCACAGATCCAGATAAATTCGACGAACCCACTCCTCATCCGTCGCAGCTTCAGATGGCTGTATTTCATTGTCCATCCATGCCTGCCGGAGCTGCTGATCAACAAATTCCACAAGCGAACCTTCAGTCTCAGGCTTTTCTGATTCTTCAGCGGCACTGCCGCTTGTCTTCTCCCCTGCGTTTGCTTCGTCAGCCACTGCAGGATTCCAGGAATAAGCAGCGACCACCACAGTCATAAAGCAAGACACAATCACATGCACACGTCTGATCCATTGAGTTTTCACGATTGTACTCTGCATTTTCCAGCGACTCCTGAATTGCTGCAATCCGAGAATTTGCGGCTATAATACAACTACACCATAAGCCCCTGCGGATGTTCGTAGGTTTTTCGTGGATTTCCAGAGTATTCCGGGACTTCCGGGTATTCCGCCGCGAAAGAGCATGTTGCCGAAACCAAATGATGCCAAAACTCGGCATTCTTCCATCCGTGGCGTTCAGGAAACGTTCAGAAATGCATCAAAAAGAACTTCCAACTTCGACAAAACAAAACTCGCCCAACCGAAATGGACATCCTGCTCGGTCTGTAGCCTCGTATAGTACGGCCGTCTGAAAAGAACTTATTTCCTGGTTGTTTTTCGCTTTCGAAAGTCGTCTCAGTGCAACGCCCTCATGGACATTCTGCTCCGCTCCCTGAACCTACAGTTCTTATGTCAGAAGGCTGGCACTGCCTCCATATCTATTACCGCATCAATCAAGCGGCTCTTGTGGCTCTCGAACCCTCCGAAGGTGCTCACGGCCGTGCTGAAGTGATCGAAATTCTGAATCCGGATGGCGAGTATGTGCCCGTGCGGATGCAGGTGTCGGTCGTGTCAGGGCATCGAGCGGACCTGGGGCTGATGCTGATGGATCCTGACCCGCTCAAGATCGACGCCATCGTCCAGCGGCTTCGCGCGAGTCGCCTGGGAACCGTGCTCGAACCAACGTACTCATTTGTTTCCATCACGGAAGTGAGTGAATATGTTCCGTCAGCTGAACAGTATGCTGTGCGACTTCAACGCGACGGTACCAGGCCGGATGACCCCGCGTTTCAGGCCAAGCTGAATGCCTATCAGCAACGACTGCCTGCAATGAATCAGCAGCGCCTGTATCCGGACGTGCCTCCGTTCCCCGTGATGACCTTTTATCCAATGAACAAAGCGCGTCATCCACTCGCCAACTGGTACAAGGAACCTTTCAGCTTTCGCAGTGAGTTAATGGCAGAACATGCAACATCCGGCATTAAGTTCGCCGGTCGGGTTTCACAGTTAATCACGGCTGCCACGGGTTTTGACGATTGGGAGTGGGGCGTGACGCTTTGGAGCCGAGCTCCCGAACACATCAAAGAGATCGTCTACACCATGCGTTTCGACAAAGCCTCGGCTGGCTACGCGGAATTCGGCCCGTTCTACGTCAGCTACATCATGTCAGTTCGTGAAGCACTCGAACATCTGCGAGTGTGAATTATCGCTCAAGTCTCGTATTCCATATCTGAGATCTCAAATCCCCGTGCCGCGTTTCGATCTTGCAATTATCGGTGGAGGAATCGTCGGGCTTGCTACCGCATGGCAGTTGACGCAGTTGAAGCCGGGCTTGAAACTGGCTGTCCTTGAAAAGGAATCCAGGCTGGCCTTTCATCAAACAGGCCGCAATTCAGGCGTCATTCACTCGGGGATCTACTACAAGCCAGGGTCCTTGCGGGCTCGGAATTGCCGTGCCGGCAAAGCGGCTCTGGAGGCCTTTTGCGACGAACACGGGGTCGCGTGGCAGCGAACAGGCAAGGTCATTGTCGCCACGCATGAGCACCAGTTACCACAACTTCAGACAATCTTCGAACGGGGTCAACAGAACGGTGTTGAATGTACTGTCATCGGCATCGACCGCCTGAAGGAACTGGAACCGCATTGTACCGGCATCAGTGCGATTCATGTGCCGGAATCCGGCATCGTCGATTACCCCGGCGTGTGCCAGAAACTGGGAAGTCTGCTGCTGGCGGCAAACGCGGAGATTCATCTCAGCTGCAAGGTCATCTCCATCGACCAGCCAACCGACTTTGTCCGATTACAGACTTCAACAGGCGATATCGAAGCAACTCAAGTGATTAACTGCGGTGGACTCTACAGTGATCGCATCGCGCGCCAGAGTGGCCAAAGAATGAGGGAACGAATTGTTCCGTTTCGGGGCGAGTATTTTGAACTGAAAACAGAAGCTCACCATCTTTGCCGAACACTCATTTATCCAGTCCCCGACCCGCGCTTTCCGTTTCTTGGCGTCCACTTCACGCGGATGATTCATGGCGGAGTTGAATGCGGGCCGAACGCAGTATTTGCACTGGCACGCGAAGGCTACAATTGGCGAACGATCAACCTGCGAGATCTTTTTGAATCAATCACTTATCCCGGATTCCTGAAACTCGTCGCGAGCAACTGGAAGACAGGCATGGGCGAAGTCTGGCGGTCACTTTCCAAGGCCGCGTTCGTCAAAGCACTTCAGCAACTTGTGCCTGAAATACGAGCCGAACATCTGGAATCCGCTCCAGCCGGTGGAGAGCCCAGCGCTGGGACTTGACGGAAAACTACTGGACGATTTCGTGATTCTGCGACACAACCGGGTTATCAACGTCTGCAACGCTCCGTCACCAGCAGCCACAGCTTCATTAAATATCGGTCGCCACATTGCGGAGCTGGCAGTTGCCTGATGCCGAGGTGAATCCTGCCATATTGGTCGAATGAGTCTTAGACGATCGATGACACAGTTCCCATCGACCATGCCAGCAGATTCAGGATTTCAAAATACTGGACCCGTCGCAGTGTGCAATCTTCGAGCTGACCCGGTTTTCGCAGGGCCTGTGTGGATAATTCAATCATGGCAAACGGGTCAAACTGGCCGTTCCGGAGAAATGTCTGTTGGGCCAGTCTTCGCTCTTCATCGGATGCGCCTGTTTCAACCATCCAGCCTCGATATTCACTTGCAACCTGTCAAACGCCGGATGCGAACCGACGCGCCGAAACCAATAGGACGCATTCCCGGCATCGGGTTCCCGACGGTGCATGATCGCGTGCCAGTAGTCGGCGGTTCGGGGTGTCCCCCGTCCTTCCATCGTCTGAGAGATCTCGTGGCTTTCGTGCAGAAAGTCCCACAGCAACAACACTCCGGACGTGATGCACTTGCGCTCTGCCGAACACAACATGACGTCAGCCAGAGCCGCATCAACCGCTGATTCCAGGACATCCGCCAGGAGTCCGGAATTTCCCTGGCCGTTTCCCGGCCCCGACTGCGGAAACCGATTGACAGACGGCCACGCTGCGACGGCTGAAGATCCCACGTCGCCGCGAAAAACAATAGAAAGCATCGTGTCGGTCGGCGCGGCTTCCTGAACAATCGTCGCCGAAAGACACACCAGATCGCAAGGCAGCACTCGCCGCAGCAATGGAGAAAATAGCTCTGGAAAGGCGGCACGCAAGTCGCCAGGAACTGCGTCATCTGCAAAGACAATACGACGCGCGCTGATGGCTGGGTCACCGAGCAATTTGACCATCCGTTGAACAGAATCGGCATCGGCTGAGCCCGTGAATGCAACGAATGGACATGAATGCTGCGCGGAGACGCGCTGAAGTTCAATCATGCTCGGCCAGTGACTGCGATGAGAAACAACTTCGCAGTTTTCAAATTGTTCGGTTGACAGCGCCTCACGAACGATCAGCAGGTATTCGAACATGCAGGAAATCACTTTGCAACGGAATGTTCAGTGAACTCGAATTATGATCCAACACTTCCAGCGGGTCCGGGTATTCACGCATTCCGGCTCGCAGAATCTGACAGCGAACGTGTCTTTTGAATCAATGTCTCCAGCAACGTGAGCGACTGACCACTACGGATCGCATCGACAGCGACAGCCACTCCGGCGCGAAGATTGTCAGCTCGCCCACTGACCGCTAATGCAGCCGCCGTGTTGGCGACGACCATGTCAGACGCAGGACCTGACGTTCCTTTCAGCACATTGAGAATCACTTCTGCGCTCTCGGCAGAAGACGTGACGCGCAGCGACGCAACATCACACGGGGGTAATCCAAAGTCCGCTGCTGTCCATTCCAGTCGGCTGACTGAATCCGCACGCACATCGAAGACGGTTGTTGTGCCCCAAAGTGAAACTTCATCCAGCTCATTGTTTCCACAGACCACAAACGCGCGTTCAATCTTCAGTCGAGACAATGCGTTCGCGAGCAGTTCTGCACGACTGATCGAGCTGGCTCCCAGTAACTGAAATTCGGCAGCGGCGGGATTGGTGAGCGGTCCCAGCAGATTGAAGATCGTCGGAAACGCCAATTGTCGCCTTACCGGAGCTGCATACTTCATCGCCCCGTGAATCAGAGGCGCGAAGCAAAACGTCAGACCCACCTGATCCAGACACTGACCTGCATCGTGTGCTGACAGGGAAATGTTGACACCCAGGGCTTCAAGCACATCGGCGGAACCACTGGAACTGGAGACGCCGCGATTTCCATGCTTCGCCACTGCCATGCCGCAGGACGCCGCGACGAGCGCGGCGGCAGTGCTGATATTGAATGTATGCAGCTGATCGCCGCCGGTTCCGCACGTGTCCAGCAATGGTCGGCGGTGACTGGAAATTGAAGTCGCTCGTTCACGCATCGCCGTCGCAGCGCCCACCAGTTCGGCGGTCACAGATCCTTTCACCGCCATTGCCGTCAGGAACGCGGCGATATCGACAGGATCGCACAACCCGTCCATAATCGCACCAATGGCGTCGCGGCATTCGGTGTCCTTGAGGTCACGGCGCTGCAACAGTGCTTCGATAGCAGGTTTCAGGATATCATGCATAGACAGACTTTGCGGGCAAACAAACCGACATCGCAAAACAGAGCAACTTTCGCAGTCTAACGGATTTCAAACAGATGACACATGATGCGCCGTTTGCAGAGCTGGAAATTGAAGGCACAGCATCGCCATGTTCCTACCTTTCGGGACAAACGGCAAGGATGATTTACCGGATCGCCTACGACCTCTCGGAGACACGGTATGAACAGCTGCTGTCCCGCGGCTGGCGGCGTTTTGGCAGAACGCTCTTCCGTCCCGTGTGTGCATTCTGCAGTGAGTGCCGCAGCCTCCGCGTCTGCATTCCGGAATTCAAGCCTAACAAAAATCAGCGACGTTGCCTGACAGCCAATTCCGGACTGACACTCACCATTCAGCAGCCAACGGTGAGCGATGAACACATTTCACTCTACAACCGCTATCACCTGGACATGCACAATCGCCGCCAGTGGCCGCACCGGGAGATCACGAAGGATCAATATGGCGAGTCCTTTCTGGAAGGTCATTTTTCATTCGCACGGGAGTTCCAGTATCGCGACAACGGACACCTCATTGGCCTTGGACTTGTCGATGTCACCGCAGCGGCAATGTCCAGCATCTATTTCTTTCACGACCCGGACTATCGCGAAAGCGGGCTGGGAACATATTCAATTCAGAAAGAGATTGAGTACGGACGCACGAACGACCGCCCATGGCTCTACATGGGGTACTACATCCGCGACTGTGTTTCAATGAATTACAAGAACCGCTTTCGTCCGCATGAACTACTGCAGAGTTACGTCGCAGATGACCAGCTGCCGGAATGGAAACGTCCGTCGGACAGCCGCGACATTTGACGTAAAATGAAGTTGTTTCAGGGCGGTCTTGCGCAAAAAAAAGCACCACGGGAATCACTCCCCGGGGTGCTCTTGTTGTTAATTCGACTCAACAGCTACAGATTCAATTAGTTACAACAAGGTGTGCAATCACAAGCTGGTGCAGCGTGGTAAACCTGTGAAGTTACAACCTGTTCAACCATCTTGCAGACCTGAACCTGAACTTCGCGCTGTTCTGGTTTTGAGACGCAGACAGTGTAAGTGTAAGGCACCTGCTCTGAAACCTGACGTGCAACCTGGATCGTGCGAGTGCGGGTTTCTGGTTTGCATACCGTAACACTGTAGGTGTATGGAACCTGCTCTGAAACCTGGCGAGGAACCTGAACCGTGCGAGTACGGGTTTCAGCTTTGCACAGATTCACAGTGTAGGTGTAAGGCACCTGCTCTGAAACCTGACGACAGACGTTAACCGTCCGTGTACGTGTTTCCGGGTGGCAAACTGTGACATTGTACGTGTAGGTTTCCTGAGATTGCTGAGATTCGTAAGCTGTGTACTCAACAGTTCGCTGAACCTGATTAGCAACCCATACGCGACGAGTCTGCGGACAGCAGCCTGAAGCAACTGCACCACAAGCGGCAGCCACGCCGCAACCGCCGCAGCTTGAAGCTACAGCACCGCAGCAGCCTGAAGCCTGAGCACAGCCGCCGCATGAGCCACAGCTGCTTTCGCAGCCGTTGTTGCATCCACCGCAGGCAACAGCCTGTTCTTCCCAGTGACCCTGATCTTCACAAACGGTGCGAGTCTTCGTTACTGGAACCTGATGGCACACAGTGCGAGTACCAGTGCGTGCTTCTGTAGACGGAACGATAACAGTGTAAGACTCTTCTTTTGGCTCAGTTACAGTCTTGCAGACAGTGCGAGTTGCTTCGCGCTGTTCTGTGTATGGAACCTGCACTGTGTAAGACTGCTCGACAGTGTCGCAAACAGTCTTGCAGACAGTGCGAGTTGCTTCGCGCTGTTCTGTTGAAGGAACCATCACTGTGTATGACTGTTCCTTTGGCTCAGATACAGTCCTGCAGACAGTGCGAGTTGCTTCGCGCTGTTCTGTGTATGGAACCTGCACTGTGTAAGACTGCTCGACATTGTCGCAAACAGTCTTACAAACAGTGCGAGTTCCTTCGCTGTTCTGTGTATGGAACCTGCACTGTGTAAGACTGGTCGACATTGTCGCAAACAGTCTTACAGACAGTGCAGTCGCTTCGCGCTGTTCTGTGGTCGGAACCATCACGGTGTACGTTTCTTCCTTTGGCTCAACCACCGTCTTGCAAACCGTACGTGTTCCTTCGCGCTGTTCCTGGACAGGAACATTGACGGTCACTGTTCGAGTTTCACAGACTGTTGTAGGAACCATGATCGTTCGGGAAACAGTTTCCCATGTGCCGCATGATGACGCACCACCACATGAACCTGGTTGCATCCGCCGGAATTGCAACCACTGTCACATGAACTGGCGCCGCATGGACTGCAGCTTGACGCACAAGGTGCAGAGCAGCAGTGGCTGACTCGGTGACGACAATGACCAGCGTCCGCAGACGTGGCCATGGCAACTACTGCTGCCAAAGACAATAATAAACGCATACTCTGTAACTCCTCCCAAAGGAAATCTTTATTCAACCCATACCACCGGAATGCCCGACACCCCGTCAGGCAGTGAATCGTGAGACTAAACAGCTCGCTTTAGTAATATGTCACCGACAGTGAATACACCACAAACTGTCCCAATGTCGCAGATTACCCAATGTGTTCACAAAAAACAGCAATAATTGGCGGAACAGGTCAAAGTTTCCGGAAAAACCTGGACGGATCCCAATTCGGCCTGGCTTTCACAATTGGAGACAACCCTATTGGCTGCTCATCGACCAGCACAAGCGATTTGCTGGGATTTCCAAACGGGGAAGGGAGCGTACTCTGCGACACTTGGGTACTCAACAGCCTAGCCTTTAATTTGGAGAAAGTTTGCGGAATTAATCGGTGATCATTTTAAGATCTGCAGAATATTCGCCTTTCTGATTTTTTCCCCAAAAATGTACGAACCTGATTGCCTCGCATTTTGCTGTCAGTGGCTGACTTCTTAAACTGCCGACCCGTTGCTGCCTCAGTTTCTGGATTTGTTTACAGAACTTCTGTCTGCACTATTCGGTGAAACAATTCCGCGCTCCAGGTTCGAAATCAAATTCAGTCAAATCGCCACTGTGAGTCTCAGCTCAAAGGGTTCAGCGCGGGATGCTTCGTCAGGGACTGAGTTGGGACAAGATTTTTTAAAGAATTGCAGGCCAGCGTCCCATGAAGTTCTGTCTCGTCGATCGCATCGTATCGCTTGTCCCCGGTCAATCCATTTCGACCATCAAACATGTTTCGCTGGCGGAAGAATATCTGCAGGATCACTTCCCGGGGTTTTCAGTGCTGCCGGGGGTAATGATGGTGGAGTGTCTGGTACAGTCGTGTGCCTGGCTGTCTCGTGTGACTGATGACTTCAAGTTCAGTGCGATTTTGTTGAAGCAGGCCCGGGCGGTGAAGTTCAATAACTTTTTGAAGCCGGGGCAAACGCTTGAAGTCACAGCGACAATGAGGTCTGCCAATGAGACTTCGGCAGAATTCATGGCAGCAGGTACAGTGGGCGGTCTGTCTGCGGTCAGTGCAAGATTGATTCTGTCGAAGGAAAATCTTGCAAGTCGCAACCCGCACCTGGCAGACAATGATGCGAGGTTGATTGCATCCATGCAGGAACTTTTTCAACAGATTAGGGGCGTTCAATAGTCCGCCACACGGATTCTCAATCATCCTGCATTTGCATTTCATTTACTCTGAGGAATTAAATACATGACAGTTCAGGGCAGAATTGCTCTCGTCACAGGCGGCAGTCGAGGCATCGGTCGGGCGATTGTGGAAACCCTGGCTCGCAATGGAGCCAAAGTGGCCTTCGTCTACAACTCCAACTCGGCCGCAGCCGAAGAAGTCGTCGCGGCGCTTGCCGCGGAAGGCCATGAAACATGGGCCATTCAGGCTGATGTGCGTTCCAAACCGGCCGCTGACAAAGTTATCGCGGACGTTGTCGAAAAATGGGGCAAGGTCGAGATCCTGGTGAACAATGCCGGCATCATTCGCGACGGACTGCTGGCCACGATGGATGCTCAGCAGTGGCAGGATGTGATCGACACCAATCTGACCAGCGTGTTTAATTTCTGTCAGGCCGCGACCCGCCAGATGATGTCTCAGCGATATGGCCGTATCATCAACATGTCAAGTGTTGCGGCAGACGTTTCAAATCCGGGACAAGCGAACTATGCAGCCAGCAAAGGCGGCGTGGAAGGCTTTACCCGCTGTGTGGCGACTGAGCTTGCTCGCCGCGGGATCACCGCCAACGCTGTAGCGCCCGGATTTATTGAGACCGACATGACGGTTGCTGTCGTCAATGCCGCGGGTGATGAAATCAAGAAAAAAATTCCCGTGAGGCGACTGGGGCGCCCCGACGATATTTCGAACGCGGTCCTCTTCTTTGCCGCCGATGAATCGTCGTATGTGACTGGTCAGATCCTCAAAGTTGATGGTGGTTTGACACTGGGAGGCCTCTAGGGCAATCCAAACTGCCGTCAGGAAAGTAGTCGACCGTCAATTCTCGCGTTTGGAAAACGCCGCCGGTGAGCTCTTCAGTCCAAAGCGATTGTCAAGAACTGCCGTTCTGGCAAATCAGGGATCTTTTTGGGATGTGTCGGGTTTTCGACGCCATGACGTCTGGAACAGTTTGACGCATGTCGCAACAATAGCGTTGGTTGAGTTCAGCAATGTCCGGGAACTGGGTCTGTGACATTGCCGTATGTTGTGCTTCGGGATCGGTTGCCAGCCGAAGCATCTGACTGGGTTTTCTGGCGATCGTAGTCTTTGCCAAATCGAAAGTCGGCACAGATCGGGAGTAACTGTAGATGGCGTCTACTGATGAAATTCTGGAAAAGGTACAGGAAACACTTGTCGATGCTTTGGGAGTTGACGACGACGAAGTCACCCCGACCGCAACATTGATCGGTGATCTGGGTGCTGAATCCATCGACTTTCTTGACATCGTGTTTCGTTTGGAAAAAAACTTCGACATCAAAATTCCACGCGGTGAACTCTTCCCGGAGAACCTGGCAACTGCCGATTCCGGTTTCGTGGCCGATGGCAAAGTGACTGCAGACGGCATCGCCCAGCTCCGAACCAAGATGCCACACGCAGACATCGACAGCTTCGCATTAAATCCGCTGGTGTCAAAACTTTCCGACTTGTTTACAGTGGATATGATCTGCAAATTCGTGGCTACTCGATTGAAGTAACGTGTTCGTTCAAATCGAAGTCGACATTCAGGATCCCAGGACTAACGCAGGCTCGCTAGTAACGTCCGCCCATGCTGTTGTCAGGGTTCTGTGCGTTCTACATTTGTTGAGACTGTGAACTATGCGTTGGTACTGGATTGATCGGTTCATTGAATTCGAATCAGGCAAGCGTGCGAAATCTGTGAAAAATGTGTCGCTTGCAGAAGAACATCTGCACGACCATTTTCCAGGCTTCCCGGTTATGCCCGGTTCCCTGATGATCGAAGGCATGGCGCAGACCGGAGGTATTCTGCTGGGTGAACACTACAAGTTTGAATACAATGTCATTCTGGCAAAGGTGCCCAAAGTCGTCTTTCACAGTTGGGCGTGTCCGGGGGACCAGTTGATTTACACGGCTGATCTTCAGGACGCTCGAACAGAAGGCGGCAGCGTGACTGTTACCGCGACCGTCCGTGAACGACTTGTCGCGGAAGCGGAAATTGTGTTTGTCCATCTGAATTCGAATGATCCGCAATTGAGCCGGATTGATCAGAAGAACTTTGTATTTCGGATGAACCTCCTGGATATTCTGACGGTCGGCAAGGCGGGGGCAGGCGGCTGATTCGAGACGAGCGTTGGTCGGCGTTTGACGTCCATGTCTGACAAAACTGAATTCTATGATTTATGATTGGCGGGACTAAACTGCAATGATGAAACGTCGAGTAGTGGTGACCGGAATGGGCTGCGTGACTCCACTGGGAAATGACGTGGAATCCATGTGGCAGGCACAGAAGGACTGCCGCAACGGCGTAGGACCGATTACGCACTTTGATGCGTCGCACTTCCCGACCCGTTTTGCCGCTGAAGTACGAAACTTTCACTTCGAATCACTTGTGGATGACCCAAAGCGATTCGCCGACGCAGGTCGTAATATTCGTTTTGCCATCGGAGCTGCGAAACAGGCCGTTGAGGCTTCCGGCATCTATGATGACCGTGAATTCGATCCAGCCCGATTCGGGGTTTATCTCGGAGCGGGCGAAGGTCAGCAGGACTTCATGCAGTTTATGAATCTGGTGGCCGACTCCAATAATAACGGCGAGCCAGACCTGCATCGCTTTACGCACGATTTCATCGAAAAAATGAATCCTCGGTTCGAACTGGAACTTGAACCGAACATGCCGGCAGCACACCTGTCGAGTTTATTCAACGCGCAGGGGCCAAATCTGAATTGTCTGACCGCGTGTGCAGCGTCCAGTCAGGCAATCGGCGAAGCCACGGAAATTATCCGCCGCGGCGATGCGGAACTGATGTTGTCCGGAGGAGCCCACAGCATGATTCATCCGTTTGGAGTTACGGGCTTCAACCTCCTGACGGCTCTGTCAGAACGCAACGACGCGCCCATGACCGCGTCGCGCCCATTCGATCTCAACCGCGACGGATTTGTTCTTGGTGAAGGTGCAGGGATGCTGATTCTGGAAGAACTGGAACACGCCAAAGCACGGGGAGCAAAGATTTACGGCGAAATTCGCGGTTACGGTTCCACGGCTGACGCATTTCGTATCACTGATATTCACCCCGAAGGCCGGGGAGCGATCAGCTGCATTAAGATGGCACTGCAGGATGCGGAAGTGAATGCGGAAGAGATCGGATACGTCAATGCTCATGGCACAAGCACCAAAGTCAATGATCAGGTCGAAACGATGGCAATTAAAGGCGGGCTTGGAGATCACGCAGGAAACACGCCAGTCTCCAGCATCAAGAGCATGATGGGGCATCTGATTGCGGCCGCCGGCGCGGTCGAAGCAATTACGTGTCTGCTGGCGATCCGGGATGGTGTGCTGCCGCCGACAATTAATTACGAAACGCCCGACCCCGTTTGTGATTTGGACTATATCCCGAATCAGCCTCGGGAAAAGAAAATCAGGGCAGCGCTGTCCAACAGTTTTGGTTTTGGAGGTCAGAACGTGGCGTTGATTGTTTCGGAGTTCAAAGCGTAAGCGATTTTGAGAATCAGAGTGACCTGGGCGACCGCGACTCAGATTCTGAGTTGCCAGCATTTGGGAGTTCTCAAGTGGTGTGGGTATGGATCTCACTCTTTGTGATTTTTGCGATAATGGCGTGCGATCACGCATTTCGCCGATACGTGACACCACGCATTGTTGACATCTTTGAGAATGTGCCGCCGTTCAACGTTGTTACGGAAACACCCCAGCCGAACGACGAACACCTGTTGATCCCGACTGCCGATGGGGTGATACTCCAGGGCAGTCTTCTCAATGGCGATCGGAAAGATGCCAAAGGTCTGGTCCTGTTCCTGCCGGAACTTCGCGGCAATCACTGGATGGCAAGACGCTACTGCGATGCACTGATCCGAAATGGTTATATGGTCATGGCTGTGGATTTTCGCAGTCAGGGAGAAAGCGCCGTAATGCCCGGGTACACTCCGATCCACTGGATCACGGAATATGAAATGGCCGACGTAGAAGCGATGCTGGAATTCATCGAATCGCGCCCATTGCTCAGTACATTACCAATGATCGCTTATGGTGTCAGTCGCGGCGGAGTCGCAGCTCTGGTGGCAGCCTGTAGATATCCTCATATTCGAGGTGTCATTGCGGACAGCGCATTTGGGACGATGTCGATGACGCAGTTTTTTGTCGATCGTTTTGTCCATTATGTAATTCCACAATGGGTTTATCGATTGCAGCCGACATGGCATGTGGAATTGACACTGCGGAATGCGATGCAGCAAAGTGAAAATCGCCGCAGATGCAAATACGTGCATCTGGAACTCGAACGGGAAACCCTTGAAAGCGATCTGGTGCTGCTCATTTCCGGAGGCCGCGATTCCTATGTGACACCTGAAATCGCCGCTCGGCTGCAATCCATCATCGGCGAGCAATGTCAGCTCTGGATCGCACCTGGTGCTAAACACAATATGTCCCGCAGTGTCTGTACTGAAGAATACGACCGCCGCGTCCTGGATCATTGCAACGACTGTCTCGGAATGAAACCCGATGCCGTATCGGTCAAATACGATTCAGCACTGGCCAGGTCCGCTTAGAACCCCTGACGAGACCTGCGTGAGCCGCAACGTTTGTGGTTCTTAATCCATCACCGAGAAGTAGTTCAATACTGCCGCATCAAACGCCTCACGGGACAATTCCAGCGGCTCTGAATGGAACTGACAGTAGTTGCGCACCTGCAGCAGCAGGTCGCGCGGCTGGCACAGGCGATATGGACGATTTGTCGGTCGGTAATGCGTTTCGACAAGGTACTTGATGGCATCGGGACGATGCTGAAAGCCCAGTTTTTCGCACATGATGCGGAACAGATCCACAAATTCCGCTTCCGACGGGTCCGGTACTTCGATCTTGTAAGGGATTCGTCGCAGAAACGCACCGTCAACCAGATCCTTGGGTTCCAGATTGGTTGAGAAAATGATCAGCTGATCGAATGGCATCTGAATCTTTTTTCCATTCGGCATGTTCAGATAGTCAAAACGCTTTTCCAACGGCACGATCCAGCGGTTCAGCAGCATATCGACCGGCATTTTCTGTCGACCGAAGTCGTCGATCACCAGAGTCCCGCAGTTACTCTTCACCTGCAGCGGAGATTCACAAATTCGCGATGTCGGGTTCAGAGAAATTTCCAGCTCATCCATCGTCAACTCACCGCCCGCGATCACCGTGGGACGCTTGATCTGTACCCAACGGCGGTCAATGTCCATGGAATCCAGCAGCCCCGAATTCTGTCCTTCTTCTGCGATCGCCTCGTGGACACCCGGATCGAAGACTCGCATAATTTCACCCTCGATCGCAATGGCGCGAGGAATCCAGACAGTTGAACCAAAGGCATCTGTGATGCGTTCAGCAATGCTGGTCTTGCCGTTCCCCGGCTCGCCGAACAGAAACATTCCGCGACCGGAGTTGACTGCTGGTCCCAGACGGTTAAACATCGCTTCATTGATGATCAGGCCTTTGAAGGCGCGTGTCAGATCCTGCCGTGTGACGATCTGTCCGGCAATGCTCTGAGCTGTAACAGAAGCAACATAATCGTCCAGTGAAACGGGGGCTGAACCAAAATATGTGCATTCCAGACTATAGCGACGAGCGCGATCGCGGCCCGATTCGGTGATGCAGAATTCTGAGTCACCGGTCGATGTCGTGCCCGCCAGATCGATATGCTTGTCCGTGCGCAATTGCTTGAACATCGGTTCAAGCACTTTGTACGGCAGTCGCAGTTGAGTCGCAATGCGGCGGCTGGTTTCGATGCCTACCTGAAACAAAAACCGCATGATAATCTTTTCGATCATCGCAGCATTGATACCTGTTTCCCGCATATTACGCGGCTGTCGGGGGACAAACGCCTCGGATTTGCCCGTTTCCCTGCGATTGCCGCTGCTGCCGGTACCTGGATCACCCAGCAGCATATTGACGCGATTGAACAATTCATCAAGGGCGTCACCTGATTCTGGCTTGGGAGCTGCTGAAAGTGTCACGCAATCTGTCCTTGAGATTCTTGAATCAGGCACGATTTTCAACAACGTCCTGCAAATGATTCGCTGAAATGAACGTGGAGAAAGCCGAATCGAAGGGATCAGATCATCCCCATCTGGAAGGTCTATGTCGCAAAAAGGCAACAGTCAAACCGCATTGAATCCCGCTCGCCTTTCGGAGGATGCCGCCTGTCGATGCGCGCGGTCGTGTGACTTCTGCGTCCTGTCGCCGACGAACCGTTAAAATCGGTGTCTGCGGATTTCTGAGATTTATCAATGCGCAAGTACCCTGACGGGAGATCGCATCGCCGCCAGCATTTGCCAGCAAGGACTGAATCCTCAACTGGCAACGACGACTAATCCACGTATCGAAAATCCACTGACGCGAACAGACTGTGAAACACGGTACTCCATGCACGCTCAGAATCCGGCTGCTCGCCGACAGTCTGAAGTGCCGCCGCCAGTTCCGCACCGGATGGACCACGTCCCAGACAGATCCGCCACGCATTTCGAACACTTTGAGGCGCATCGCCCGGCCGAAACGACGACGACGCTAAAAACGTCGTGGCCGCCTGTTGTGCCTGACCCATCACAAACGGGCTGTTCAGCATGTACAGAGACTGCGCGGGCCGCAGGCTGTTTGTACGTTTTCCCGTAACGACATTCGGGTTTGCCACGTCAAAAACCTCGAACAGATCAAACATTGTATTTCGAAACGAGGGGACATACACACTGCGACAGGACATTGGATGTTCCTCGTGATGATATTCGTTGTCATACGTCGAGAGCTTCACAATGGTGCGTCCGGACTGAATCGACAAATCCAGATTCCCGCTGATCCGCAGCAGCGAATCGCGAATGGACTCTGCATCCAGTCGCCTGCGGAAACCTCGTGTCAGACTCTGATTTTCAGGATCCACAGTTCGTGATTCGCTCGAAACCTGAGACGCCATCCGAAACGCCGAAGTTAAACACAGCCGACGCACCAGCTTTTTCGTCGACCAGTCATCCTCCGTCATGAAGGAATCGGCCAGATAATCGAGCAGCTCCTGATGTGTCGGACGTTCTCCCGTTTCGCCAAAATTGTCCGGAGTTCGGACAATGCCTTCACCCATCACATGCATCCACACACGATTGACGTAGACGCGGGCCGTCAACGGATTATTCGGGGATGCAAGCCATTCAGCCAGTTCCCGCCGTCCGCTGGATGACTTCGCCGCCGTAGCAGATACCGTCGAAGACATAGTGGCCGGCGTCGCAACTGCGAGGAAGCCTCGCGGCACAACAGCACCCAGATTGCGAATCTCGCCACGAATATGCACATGCCAGTCGGCAGGCGTTTCTTCGTCGCGGACACACATCGCCGTCGGCACGGAGGGCTGGTGCTTCTTATGTTCTGCGCGCTTGGCTTCGAGAGTTTTGAGCTCCTCCGTCAGACGGGCCACTGCGTCACCGATTGGCGGCGCTTCCGTGGTCTGGTTGTCCGCGGCGGTTCGATTACCCGGCGATGCGGCAACGACCGCCATTGACGATTCAACAAACTGAATGGCATCCGCAATGACATACCCCGCAGAAGCCTCTGATGCTTTCACGGTGACTTTGGCGGGTGTGTCTGCTTCAAATCGAAATCTTCCGAGTTCCGCAAAAACGCCATCGCCGGACGGAGCAGTCTGCTGACTGACCGTCACGATGGATTCTCCGTCGGCATGAACAACCAGGACAGGAATGCTGTTCGACCGACTCTCGCCGGAGTTAATGACCATCCGGATACGATACTCACCATCCACAGGCAGCTTTGCTTCGTAATGCACAGCGAGTCCGGTTCGTGGTTGTCCGCAGTGCCTATAACCGACGCCGACAAAAGGCTGTTGAAACGACGAAACGATCCACGTGCCATCGAATGTTGCTTCCTGGTCATCTACCACGACACCTGCCAGTTCCTCCAGCTGCGGCGACTTCGAAACCACCACCACCGCATTGCGTTTGCCTTTTGGCATGGACTTCTGCAAGGCCGTGATCTGTCGCTCAAGTTCCTTGTCCTGCGCGGCCCAGGCTTCCACTGCCACCTTGTCGTGGCCTACTCGCAGCGGGGCCGTCACAAAGTCGCTCACGTTGTTCGGCAGCAGCGACTTCGTGCTGCGAAAAATTCCCGCCAATGCGTAATAATCCGAGGTCGGGATCGGATCGAATTTGTGATCATGGCAGCGGCAACAACCCAGCGTCATCCCCAGAAATGACCGCCCCATCGAATCGATCTGTTCGTCCACGACGTCCATGCGAAGCTGTTCTTTGTCCTGCTCTTCATAGTTGATGGCCCCCAGCATCAGATAGCCCGCGCCGATAATCTGTGCATCATGCTCCCCATCGCTGGAAAACGGCAGCAGGTCGCCCGCAATGTGTTCCCGCACCAGTTGATCAAATGGCTTTTCCGTGTTGAACGAACGAATTACGTAGTCTCGAAATCGCCATGCATCCGGCAGCATCAAGCTGCGACCACCACCAGTGGATTCCGAAAACCTCGCCACATCCAGCCAATGACGGCCCCAGCGTTCACCGAAATGCGGTGACTCCAACAAACGATCAACGGTCGATTCCATCGCGGTATAGGGATTGTCGGCCCACGAGTCGGCGAAGTCCTCCTGTTCCTCAAGCGTGGGCGGAAGACCTGTCAGCACAAACGTCAGCCTTCGAATCAGAATCTCCGGCGATGCTTCTGCAGCACGCACAAGTTTCTGGCCGCGATTTGCCATTGCCAGTTGCTCGGCAACGATGAGGCGATCAATATCAGTCGTGGCCCATGTCACTTCCGTTGCAGGAATTAACGGTCGTTGAATGGGCCGAAAACACCAGAACTCTCGCCCCTGTTCGATGTCGATCGTCCGTTTGTTCCCAGCCACTTTACCGAGACGAGGATCAGCCGCCCCGTCACGAATCCAAGCGGCGAAGTCAGCGATCACGCCATCCGGCAGTTTTCGATCAGGCGGCATTTCCAGCCCTTCATGCCGCAGGACCTCCAACAGCAGACTTGCGTCCGGATTCCCCGGCACCACTGCCGCCCCCGAGTCGCCGCCAGCGAGTATTCCCGGTCGCGAATCCAGTAACAGCCCGCCTTTTACATCCCTGGCGTCGGCGGAATGACAGGAATAACAATGTTCGACCAGCGCCGGACGAATCCTGGCTTCAAAGAATTCCACCTTCGCAGGATCAGCCGTCGCTTCCTGTTGCAATGCCGCCGCTGTCGATACTTCGTCTTCCCCCGCCACCGGCAGGACGACGAGACTAACACAAATCACAGTGATCGATTGCGTCCATCGAAACATCTTTGTCCAGTTCCATTTGAGTTGTAGAGCGGGACCAACGGCTGGAAGATTGCCGCTTCAGGGTGGGATAAGCTTCCAGCTTGTCATGTCGGTTCAAAAACCATGAAGTGGTGTGAGACTGATGTCAGGCGGGCAGGCACGCCCACCTGGAATTCAGACCAACTCAACACACGGCCAGCAAACTGTTGATTTATTCTGCCGCAACGCTCAATGACAGCTACCCGCGTAACCCAGCCTTTTTCATCAACGCCGCCGTCGTCGTAAACGCTTCCCGAACCCAGTCTTCGACGCGATCCGGTTCCGGTGAGTACTCAAGTTCAATCGACATGGTACCACCCATTTCGAGCTTTGCAATTTCTTTCAAATACCCGTCAAAATCCACCACACCTCGTCCTGGTGGCAGGTAGCCGTGCCGTACCCCGTCGCAGTCGGAAATATGCACATGAATCGCGCGGTCTTTGAGGCGACTCACTTCTTCTGGTTTCACATTCGCCAGTTGCAGATGCGACACATCAATATTCGCCGAAAGTGCCGGATGACTCGCATCGTCCAGAAACCTCACCATATTGTCTACGTTGTTGACCAGGGACAAGTGAAACGGTTCGAGTTCGAGGGCGATGCGAAGTCCAGGGCACCTGCATAGTCAGCAAGTTGGCGGCAGTTTTCGACGCCGGTCTTCCATTGTTCTGCAGGGGGAATCACTTCCTGACTCCAGATGTATTCACCGAGCACCAGCAGCAGGTTTTCTGCTTCCAGTTCGTAACACAGATCAAGAAATTTCTTGCAGCGTTCGATGTGAAACCGCTGCACCGACGGGTTGAAGTCAATCAGACCGGTAGCCACGCAGCACACGGAAATGATCGGCAAACCGGCCTTGCCGCATTCGCGGCGAATCAACTGCCGTTCGCGAACGTCGATGTCCAGCGGATCGGTGAAAATATCAATACAATCAAACCCGATCTCGCGCGTCTTGCGAATCCCCCACGCCGTATCCCGCCCCGCCTGAGCCCACGCACTATTGATCAGTCCAAGCTTCATATTCGCGTCCTCATCGGGGTACAACTCTGAGACACGTTGGAAAGTAACGCAAACCAGGCCGAACGTCGATCGAAACGCCTGTGTCAGACTATGCGGGATTGTCCTTTTGGGTCGGCCTGTCTCGGTTGGAGAACGGGCAACAGTCGGTCACGCTCACCGTATTCTGCGGGCATTCAACACCGAAAGAATCCATCTGCACCGATTTTGCTGTCTCGCATCCGGATTCTGGAGCCCCCTGTGGATCCCTCACCTTGCGAATAGAATTCGCATCGATTAGTCTCCGCTTTCTGCGGCATCCCCGCAGTCGATTGAAGTACCGCCGGAGTGGCGGAATGGCAGACGCGCCGGATTCAAAATCCGGTATGGGTAATTCCATGTGCGGGTTCGACCCCCGCCTCCGGTACTGGTAGGGAGCGCAAGCCCCCTAAGACTAGCGCAGGACCCCGCAAAACCTTGAGTTTTGCGGGGTCCTGTTTTTTTTGGCGTTAGCCCTTGCGCGTCGTTTTGCACACCTTGTGCCCCATCATGTGCCCCACCAACGGCGGACGCATCAGAATTCAGCGCCTGAATCTGCGAAGCGCGGGCTCTGGCGTTGAACTGGTCAAAATGGTGGTCATCCACTTGTGCGTAGTTGTCGTTCTGAACTTTCACGGAATGCCCAATCCACTTGGCGACGACGTGCGCCGGGTTCCCAGCATCCAGCCAATCCGTTTCGCAGGAAGCCCGAAGATTCTGAATCAGCTTCGGCCAAATGGTCAAACCGGCGGCGGTAATGATCTTTTCGAACGGATTGGCAAGATTCACGTTCGATTCGGTGAATCGCGTAATCACTCGCTGTGCGCCGTCAGGGGCTTTATGGAATTCAGGTTCCAGCCATGGAATGATATCACCAATCGGAACGAACCGGCTTTCCCTGCCTTCATGGTGCTTTGTCTTCGGAATCGTCACCAGCATTCGGCCCTGATCCCACAGAACGTGTTCCCAGCGTAGCTGAAAGATTTCCATCTTCCGCAGCCCAGCGAACCGCCACAGGGCGACAATCAACCGCCATTGTGAATCAGGGCAGGTGTCAATGATCTTCATTGCGTTCGCCCTGGTCAGAAAGAAATCCCGCGAACGGTCGAGAACCAGCGAAGCCTTTTGGAACTCGAACGGGTTCTCGTCAACCAACTTCCGCCGTTTGGCAGCGTTGAAGAACATCTTCGCAACGCCGATGTGTGTTCGCTTGCCGTTCTCTCCCAGCGTTTTGGAATCCAGCCATCGTCGGAACTTCACGGCGTCATCGTGCGAGACATCGCGCAAGTTCTTGTTCCCGAAGAACTCATCGAGAACCTTTTGCCCCTGTTTCCATTTCTTCAAAGTGTTCGCGGCGGCGGGCCTGCCGTCAAATGTCCTGGCGTCTTTCATGTAGTCCGCCATGAACTCAGACAAGGCGCACGAAGCCCGCCTGTCGATCAGTCCCGCATTGCTCAACTTGTCGTGGATGTCCTGCCCGACTTTCGACAGCCAACCGGCCGTTTGAGTGTCCAGGCACAAACCCGACTTCCGCCACGCCACCAATTCTTCAACGTGACGAGCAATCTTTTCCGTGTTCGTCTTGTTCATCCCTCCGAGGCGGATTGCCTTGCGGTTGCCTTCGTGGTCGATGAAACGAATTCGATAGCCCTTAGAATCTTTTTCCACGCTCGCCATTGTGCTCAGTGCCTTTCCTGAGTGCCTGAAGAAAATCGCGGGAAACCGAATAGGCTTTTCGGCTTGTCGTCTGGCCAGACTATCCCGCTTGAAACAGTATCGACTTATCCGGCGAACATCGCCAGACCATAGAACAACAATTGGATCCAAAATTCCGCACGAATCGCCACGGCTCGAGAACCGCAGCAACTCGCGACGGAACAAACAGAATCGGAATCAATCAACCATCATCGGCGGTTGCAGACTCTGCAGCCTGCAGCCGATCCAGCCATTCCATCAGGGTTTTCCGTTGCCATCGTGGCGACGCATCGCCGATGTAAACCGGCTTCGGCAGCTTCCCGGCCTTGACCATCAATTCCACCTGGCGGACAGAGCATTGAAAAAACTCTGCCACGTCCTTTTTCTTCATCAATGAATCGGAAACAGATGTTGCGTTGCTCATTGCTCTGGATGTCCTTTGGAAATTGAGGTTGTCAACGTGCCATCCGTTGGCACATCGCGAAGAATTTCTGACCTGTGAACCGGCACACATCGCGGCGCTTCGATTCCCAGACAAACACCGTTTGAGCCTGTGCCCAGAACGGTTACAGTGATGCCGTCGGCAATCGTGACTGATTGACCGAACTTCCGTTTCAGTACCAACATGATTCGACTTTCTTCTAAGAGTTTGAATTGTGTTTTGAAGTCCGCCCGCATGAAGGTTTACGGCACCATGCGGGCG
>JBBJME010000100.1:0-23073 GCA_037719765.1 Planctomycetaceae bacterium | reverse complement strand
GAACCCTTCGGCCCGAGCGACCGTCAGAACAACGTTAGGATTGACGCCTGACGCGCCACTGGTCGGGATTGTTGCCGCCCTGCGACCGGAAAAGAATCATGAGCTCTTTTTGGAAGTCGCCAGCCGAACCTGTCAGGTCGTACCCGACGCACAATTCATCATTGTCGGTGAGGGGCCCGAGCGAGCAAAGATCGAGTCGATCATTGCTGACTTAGGACTGAAATCAAATGTCCGCATGTTAGGCAACCGGAGCGACACGCCACAATTGCTCGCCGCATTGGATGTCTTTCTGTTAACCAGCCACAACGAAGCCAACCCAGTCTCGATACTTGAAGCGTTGGCATGTGGCGTTCCGGTGGTGAGTACCAATGTCGGATCGATAGCTGAAACGGTTCAAAACGGCCAGACGGGCTATACCGTAGAAGCGGGAAACGCCGAGCAAGCCAGTCGCTGCGTCCTGCAGTTACTCTTGGATTCAAAGCAAGCCAAGGAACTCGGCGTTCGTGGCCGCGAACTCGTACTAAGAACCGGCTCACTCAAGGCCATGGTACAAGGCTATGAAAAGTTAATTGAAAAAGTCTATACTACGAAGCGACGTTGTCCTCGTAGCTCAATTGGATAGAGCGTCGGCCTCCGAAGCCGAAGGTTGTGGGTTCGACCCCCGCCCGAGACAACTTAGAGCCGCAAGGACTTACGACAAATCCTTGCGGCTCTCTTTCTGTCCGTGTACTCACGGAATGTACTCACCAGATCTCAGAACGCCTTTTCGGCAGGCTGTTCTACTTTGGGGGCGGTTCGTCGCAGGAGGTCGTCAACTTTCTGCATGGCCTCAGCCTGAACGCCCTGCAGAAGGTGACTGTAAACGTTTGCTGTGGTCGCAAAGTCGCGATGCCCGAGACGAACCTGAACAACTTTCAGGTCTATGCCCGCTGCCACCATCAACGACGCCTGAGTGTGTCGCAGGTCATGGAATACAAATGTTTCTGGAATGCCCGCCGCCTCACGAATCGGATACCACACATTTCGTGCAAAGTTGGACCCTCGCAGATAGCCGCCACGGGTATCCGGGAAGACAAGTGGCACCGTCTCAGTGTCGAATCCTTCTTCGATCGCTTTGTCCCGCCGCCGCTCAAGCGCTGCCACGGCCTCACTGCCCAGCGTGACTACCCGCCGACTGGCCTTCGTTTTTGGTCGCTTCACCTTCAGTTTGCTGAGTTCCTCCAGAGTTCTGCGAACAACCAGCACGCCCTCAGTGATATTGACCGCTGACCATTCCAGCGCAAACAGTTCGCCCC
This sequence comes from Planctomycetaceae bacterium, assembly GCA_037719765.1. Lineage (GTDB taxonomy): Bacteria > Planctomycetota > Planctomycetia > Planctomycetales > Planctomycetaceae > SXXK01. The sequence goes on along the minus strand of JBBJME010000100.1, from coordinate 21,778 downwards.
TTCGCAATCCTGTCATCGCTGCCAGTACAATCAGGTCCCCGAGACGGTGCTTCTGGCACGACTCAAACAATTTGTGGCACTGTTCAGGCTCAAGAGGAACAACTTCCTTGGGTGTCAAGGTTGGCAGTTCCAGCCCCTTGCACGGATTGAACGGAATGAGCCGCATCTTCACGGCCCTGGTCAATGCCGATCGAAGCACCTTGATTGAACGATGCCGCATGTTCGGCGTGAACTCTTGGCGTGCCAGTTTTCCCTGCCACGTCGTCAGCGTGTCACTGTCAAGGTTCGTCAGTTTCACCGAACCGATAAACGGCTCAATGTACAGGCGAGTCGCCAGCTCGTATTCCTGATGAGTCTTCCCGGCACGATTGAGCAGGACATAGTCTTCCAGCCATCGCTTCAGGTAACCGGCAACAGAGTCTTTGCTGGCAATAGCCTTGCCGCCTTGCCTTCGTTGTTGCCGTAGCTCTTCGAGTTTTTGAATCACATGAGCCTGACTGGACCCGTAAACGGTCTTCTGGACCCGCTTGCCAGTCTTCTCACAAAAGCCGAGGGATAGCCGCCCCACCCATCGCCCGTCTGCCCGCTGGAAAACTGTACCCTCACCGCTGCCGCGCTTCTTAGCCATGGTATTCACTCCGCACAAAATAGTGATCGCACTGAATGGAATTGCAGGAAACTGGCAGTGCATACCAGCTTGTCGGCTCCAATGATCAGTCGAAACCTATCCCGCAGATCACAGTATCGACAGAACTTGCCGCCCGTGTCCAGCCTCAGTTCCCGTTGCCGGAGAAGTGTCGCTGATACGCGGCGTAGGATTCGATCGACGGGAAAGCAGTTTGGCAGTTGTTGCGGTTCTCGATCCATGCCGCGACGAAGGGACGATCCTTTGCCCCGACGCGTGCGGTCAACAGGATGGCAAGCTCTGCATTCTTTGCCTGCAGTTGAGATTGAAGTGATTCAATCTTCGGATCAGGCACAACGGCGGTTCTGCCTTTGGTACTCACCGTCGCTGCTGAAGCTTTCGACAAACTAGCGGCCTGGACCGTCTCAGGCTTCGCGGCCTTTGCGTCATCGTCGGGAATCACCATGTGTGCGAACATTGACACCATCGGCGGTAAACCGGCTTTAGCGCGGATCGTCGCGGTACGTTCAATCAGTTCCTTGAAGTGGTTCGATCTTGCTCGTTCGATTTTGGTGACCATTTGGTTTTGATCCTTACGTTTGTTGATGAAATTCAAAATCGGGGAACTGCCATTTGATGGCAGTTCCCCGAACTGTTTGAGACGAACTACGCATCCGCCTGTGATGATGTCAGAACCTCGCGTCGCGTCCAAACTGGTTGAACCTGTGGTCCTTCCGGGTTCTGTGGTCTCGATTCAATATCAGCAATCGCCGCCACCCATGATGTAAATCGATTCATCATGTCAGCATGAATTCGCTGAACCGAACCTGCAGTAAGGTGTGAATGATCGGAGCTCATCACACCGATATTGTGTTTCTGACGCTCCATGGCTTCGTGTGCTTTTACAACCTGATCTACGTTGTTGACTGCCACACTCAACGCCTGTCCTGACAATCCCGATTGGCTGAACCGCTCAGTGAACTCCGCCTGCAGCTCCGCCAACTTTTTTCGAGCCTCGCTGAGTGCGTCGTTCAGTGCGGTCTGAATCGGATTATTGATCAAAAGCCGTGCGTTCAGACACTGAAGAAACGACCTCACCAGCTCGAACTTTCTGGCGCGTCTGTCCTTGCCGATTTTTTCCATGTCCTTCAGATCTGTAGTCAGTGTCTCGATGCCTGGTTCAGTGAAGTACTCGTCAAAGCGTTTCTGTAGTTGGTCGAGTTGCTCATTGAATCCTGACGCAAGATCAACGGCCGTTGCCGCTGCATTTGTCGGCAGCACGATTCGCAGCTTCTGAAAGTGCTGCATGTCGTCGAAAGAAAACTTCATGGGTTAGGTCCTTTTGAAAAGTTGAAATCTGAAAAGTCTCCCCGGACACGCGAAGAAAAACGCATCCGGGGAGGGTAGGACAGGGCCGAAGAACCCTGCCACAACAGGAATTCACCGCTCTTAAGGCAGTTCCTCTGGTTCCTGAATTTCTGCCGTCATTTGTTGGTATTTCATGATGAGAGGAAGGAAGGAATAGCGATTTTCAAACTGCCAAATGCGCCCAATTTCCGCGAAGGGATACCCGCGCGTCTGATTTTCTGGGGGGGAGGACCCTGGAAAATCGGGGACAAGTTCAGCCGCGGGTTCACGCCGGCAGCGTCACGCGATCGCCGCTTCACGTCGGGCCCGTCACACGACGACCGCAGCTGGAACACGCACCATCGATGCTTCACACCTTTACCAACGGCTCGGACTTTTGCGGACATACACCAGCCTGGACACTCGAGCGGTCGCTCTGTCGTGGTCTTGATCACTTTCACGTGTCTCCTATTTGCCCGCTTTTGCGTCCGGGAGTTCACACTGTTCGGGCACACTATTCGCCGGCAGGGACGCAGGATCTTGCGGCGCTCGAGTTGTCACCAGCTCCAACGGCCGAACCGAAACCCAAACCGTTGAACAGTTCCGCAAGACGATGTCTTCCGGTTCGCCTTTGGCCTGAATGAACCCATGATCCCGCAGCCAAACCCGACGTGGCCGTTGTGAATTTCCATCCATCCCGAGGGCAATCTGCATCTCTCGATCTGTTGCGCCGCGATCGCCCTGAGTGGCGATGTACTCAGAGACGCGCACGGCCTGCGATCGGACAAACGACCGGGCAGACTCTGCAGCAGCTCCGCTCGGCAGAGTGCGGTTGTGATACGGTTTCGGTTCTTGAGTGAACGTGCCGGCGTTCGAATTGTCGGATTCAATTTCATCGTCAGCATCCGGGAAAAGTGTCGGTGCCTTCATCATGGTCGGTTCCTTCGTGGTTGAGATATCTCGATCGGAATGGGATCCAGCAGACGGTTCGTCATAAGCCGCCTGTCCAGGGCTCTCGCTCAGTAAACAAACTACGTGGCTTGTTGAATTCCACTTTGACGACGCCTGTCATCCCGCCACGGTGTTTTGCAACAATGATTTGGTCGTCAACTTCACCGTCGTCGCCACCATCACCATCGTGGAGCATCAACACGATGTCAGCATCCTGTTCAATCGAACCGCTTTCGCGCAGATCTCCAAGACGTGGCTTGCGCTTCTCATTGACTGACTGCCGGTTCAACTGGCAACCACTGACGATCGGGATTTTTAATTCTCTGGCGAGCAACTTCACCGCGCGGGAAACTTCCGCAACCTGTCTTTCCCGATTCGCTTTTTTGTCATCCGGTTCAACCAGTTGCAGATAATCGAGAACTGCCAGGCCGATACCGTGCTTACGCTTTGCTCGCCTGATCGCTCTGACGATCGCATCGGCCTTTTGTGAGCATTCGTCGAAGTACATGGGCAAGGCTTCCAGATTGTTCGGATCGCATCTTTCCAGCCGCTCGGCAATTTCCCATTTGGCCATTTCTAGACTTACGATCAACACGGGTTCGTTCCTCGCTGCGAATGCCCGTGCAAACTGGCAAGCCAGAACACTTTTTCCGCTGCCAGGGCGACCTGCAACAATGATCGACTGACCTGGACGAAAGCCGCCGCCAAGTCGGAAGTCGAGACCTGACAAGCCCGTCATTTGGCGAGCAACAGGATTTGCACGCAGGTCTCGAAGTTCATCAAGTGCATCGTCTATCGTGCTGAATTCGACGGCTCCACGATCAACAACTTGCTCCATTCGTCCGAATGTTGCGGTAACAATTTCGGCTGATGGATCACATGAGTACGCCTTCCGCATTGCGTCGGTAGCAGCGTAGATGATTGCTCGCAGACGTGCTTTTTCGGCCACGATGTCGGCATAGTATTTGACGTGCGCTGCATGGGGTACGTTCTCAATGATCTCCAGCAAGTACGCTACACCGCCTGCTTCTTCCAGCTTTCCGCTACACTGGAGTTCTTCGGCAAGTGTGACTGCGTCGATGCCACGACAACCACGCCGCCACAGATCACTGAACGCCACGTAAATCGTTGCATTGGCTTCACCGTAAAAGTCTTCTGGCTTCAATCCGATGCTGTCGTACGCCTCATTCCAAAACAGCAGTGAACCAAGTACGCCACGTTCCGCTGAAAGATCTTGCGGAGGTAGTCTGATGTCGTCGTTCATTGTTTTGCTCTTTGTTCCGAGAGGTGCCTGTGGAATGCATCCCTGACGATCCGGTCATGCTTCCAGTCGTCTGCCATTTTGCTGAACCCGATTTTCGCCGCCGCTGCAAACGCGATGTCGTCACCGATCGCTGCTTTAACCTCATCGCGATTCTTCGCATCTGGTGACCAGACGCGCTTGCAGATCTTGTGAACGCGTTCGCCTGCAGCGTCGCCATCATCAGAGGCACCTGCAGCCGGTCGCGTACCTCCCGTGCGTATCCAGTTGCGAACAGTCGCCTTCCAATCTTTCATGCAAGACTTGCCCACCCGCCACCCGTTGCTTTCGTAGTAGTCGATAAACTTCTCTGCGTCGAAGTTCGTTTGTCCGCGTTCGATGGCATACGCCCGAACTTCATCCGCAGTCGGCTTTGCGAACTTTTCTTTCGGCGTGCGTGGAAGCGAAGCGCCCCCACTCTCAGGTAAAGGACATAGGTATGAATGCGGTCCGGTTGCCGTCCTCTTTCCGGTCCGGTTGCCGTCCGATTGCTGGTCCGGATTCGGACCGGCAATATCGAGAACATCCGACCCGAGGAACTGCATCACGTTATCGGGAATGTTGGTCCAGTACGTTGCCGCATGTCCCTTCCTGCCCTCGCGGTAAACCAGCCAGCCGGATTCAACGGCTCTTGCTCTCGCCTTCACGAACGTGCCCTTGGAGCTAAACCCGGTCACGTCCATCAAGTGCGGATTCCAGAATGCTACCGGTCCGGAATATCGCTTCGTGTCTTCCAGTGATGCGATTGTCGTAATCAACCACGCAGCATCTCGACCGATATGATTCGCCGCCCCTGTCTTCTGCAGACAACGGATTACCTTCATCGCGAAATATGGTGGCCGCTGTGGATACGAGAGGCTCGTCATTGCTGCGCGGCCTCCCGCTGGCGTTGCCAGGCAGACAGAGCGACTAGTTGCCGGTCTCGATCCCGCCTCTGTCGCAGCCGCTGCGCCAGAGTCCCGATCTTGTGGAGTTGCCGCCGGAGAAATCCGGTTACTCCGGTTTTGTAGGCCGGAGTACACGTGCTATAATGTGCGTCGTCGGGAGTCATGGCAGATCCTGATGGTGCGTCGGGCGGCGCTTTGGTCGGTGGCCAGCTCGGAAATCTGGTTGTCGCAACAGGCGTCTGAGCAACAGCTCAGACGCCTGTTTGCATTTTTTGCTGTCGTGCTATCATGCGTCCCAGCTCCAGTCCTGGAGTCATTGCGTCGGAGGTCGATCAGTCCTGACTGATCGGCCTCCGTTCATTGCGGGCTCGCATTGGAAAAAAAACGCTCGCGAACAGCCTGCCACGGGACGCGCACAGATCGGCCATGCCTCTGTGCTGGCAATTCGCCGCGGTTGATCATCAAATAGATTTTTGACCCGCTCAGCCCGCTTGCTGCTGCCGTCTCGGCAATCGTCGCGTTGCCCCCGAGAGGATAGCCATCATCAGAAATCGGCCGCCCTCGTTCGTCGCGTTTTATGGTCTCGGACATTGCATGGTCTCCACATTGGCTCAAGGTCGTTACAGGCTTCACTCAGCCCACGGTCGAACCATACAGGCGCAAACGAAAGCGTCGAGAGGTTATCTCGACGCGGCTGCTTGTTCGACGCTTTCCGACGCTTTCCGACGCTTTTATAACTTCCTCTTTGGAGCACGCCGCCGTTGTTTCTTTGGAGCTAGTGTCGCGGCTTCAGCATCCCATCGAGAAACAAAGTCACTTCGAATTGAACAGACTTGCACCGTGGTTCCTGCGTTAAAGGCCTGAGGAAATTCTGTCTGTCTTTCTCTGAAAGTCGTCTCAGACCAACGAAAGCGGGCTCTCCATTGAGTCTTCCGCAATGTGTCGATGAAACTTGGGGATGCCGGCAATTGTTCCTTTCCATAGACCGGGCTTCCGTCGAATTTCACTGACAGAATCTTCGTATCCTTGAAGCCCAATCCCTTCACGTTTGCAATTGCTTCCTCCAAAGAACGGCCAGCTTTCCCGGCTCGTTCTTCGCCCGTCATCACTCCGCGCTCGCCTCGGAATTTTGCCGCTGATTCAATTTCAGAGATTCGAGTTTGTGCGTCGATAGCATTGCGGTTGGATTTGAAATGAGTCACTGCAGGAACTTGCCAATCGGCTCCACGCAATGAGTCCCTCCACTCTGGCAGAACGCAGTGCAACCCGCCAAACGCTTCAAGAAATCGCAGATACTGGAACGGCCCTGATTGCTCCATCACAACCGAAACGCAAAACGGTGGTCGCGTCGGTGGATACCACTGTGCTTCGATCCGCGTTGTGATCAATCCACGTTCTGAAAGCCATTGCAGGAGCATCGAATGCTTTCCGCTGGTCGCAGTGTCGTGCCAGTGGTCATCAGCGATCGATCGCCACCATTCGAGCAATTGAGTTCGACCGCCAACGGTGATCGGCGAAAAGTTCGATTTTCCAATCGTGGTCCAGGGATTTCGTTCGAGCGGGTTCATGTTTCGACTTTCCGAAAGTCGAGTTCCGAATTGAGAACAAACGGGGCAGGCAGTTCGGATGCTGCTTTTCGGCCGCTAAGCCTATCCCCGGTTGATTTTATCTCGCAACACATTGGACGCCCTGAACGCGCCGCCGAAGTGGTGAGATTGTCTTGCCGTGTACTCACGAAATGTACTCACGGCAGTGCCAATTGTGGACCCCGTGAAAACCAAACCTACCAAAACAAAAGGGAATAGAGCCCGTGTGAACTTGTTCTACAACTCCGAAGCCGAAGGTTGCAGGTTCGACCCCCGCCCGAGACACTAGACAGGACAAGGACTTACGTCGATTCGTATATGTTACAAATCGTGTTTGTCCGAGAAGTTGTCCGAGAAGTTGTTTAAAAACTGACTAGAAATGATGACCCCGTCCCGGTTGCCGCCGGAACGGGGTCAATAAGCGAACCTTTCGGTCGCCTATGGGTTTCCATTGGTGGTTTGACTGGAGAGTTTGCAATGCCTCATTTCCCAAAACCGTTCTTCAAAAAAGCCCGTGGCCTGTGGTACGTTGAAATCAACCGCCAGCAGGTCAACCTTGGGCCGGATCGCGAAGCGGCGTTTCGCCAATATCATCAGTTGATGATGCAGCCGACTGAGCGTGTCGTTACGACCGAGATGCTTCCCGGAATCGTCGATGCGTTTCTGGAGTGGGTCCATAAGAATCGTGCGGCGGATACCTACGAGTGGTATCGATATCGGCTGCAACGACTGGTATTCAAGTATCCGGACATGAAAGTACAGTTGCTTCGTCCGTATCACATTGAACAGTGGTGGATGCGTTTGTACTGGCCCAGACGACCCGGCGGAACTACTTCCGATCCATTACGGCTTGTCTGCGATGGGCTCTGAAACAGGGGTATATCGACAAGAATCCGCTGGCGGCAATCGCAGTGCCGTCGGCTGAGCGAAGGGACGTCTATCTCACTCAGGAAGAGTTTGAGAGACTTTTGACATTTGTTCCGGATCCGGCGTCGGCCGAGCTCATGGAGATGACGTATCTGACTGGCTGTCGCCCCCAGGAATTGCTTCGGGCAACGGTCGAGCATGTTGACCTTCCCAACGCCCGATGGGTTTTCCCGCAGGCGGAAGCGAAAGGCAAGGCTGCTCCACGAATCATTTATCTGCCAGCAAGAGCATTGGAGATTACGAGACAGCGAATGAAGGGTGTTTCCAACGGGCGGCTGTTTCGGAATTCGCGCGGTCGTCCATGGACACCGGATGCTGTGAACTGCGTGTTCGATCGGGTTCAGATGCGAATGGGTTTGGCCAAAATGAAAGAACAAGGAACGATTCCCACGGAGAGTGAAGTGTCAGAGTTTGTTCCAGAGCTGAAGCCAACGTGTTTTCGAAAGGGTGTTGAATTTCAGAAAACCACAGCCGAGCTGAAGCACGAAGCGAGGAAGAAGTTGAAATCTCGACTTGCCCGGACCATCGTTCCGCATTACTCGCTGTATGTCTTGCGACACTCGTGGGCCACGAATGCGCTGCGTCGTGGAGTGGACCCTTTGACCGTCGCAATTCTGATGGGCCACAAAGATCCATCGACACTCGCTCGTGTTTATCAACACCTGTCACACAGTCCTGATCACATGCGAGATCAGGCAAATCGGGCCGCCGGATAGGCCATTCAGTACCTCGGCACCTGTCATCAGAAAGTCCCACCGGAATGTCACTTCATCCCGATGGGGCTTTGCCGATCTTGATGTGCTTGAGCCGCATTTGAAGCGGCTTCCGATCCTGTTGAGTCTTCTCGAAGCGGCAGGCTTCGATGTAGGCTTTCACATCCTCACGCTGAAAGCGGATTGAACCACGTCCAATACCAACGCGATGAAAGGGGATTTTCCCCGCTTCGACAATCTGATACACGAGGCTGGGCGACACTCCGAGAAGCTCTGCGACCGCAGAGACACTGAGCAGCGGCTGAAGCGGCCCCTCAGAATTCTCACCATACCTGTTCGCCGTTGCCATTTGTCTTTTCCTGTTTCACTTCCACTTCACAAATTCAAAAAAGCCTTCGTTCGACCTGATTGCCGTATACGGTCCAGTCCGAGTCGGGAACTTCTTCGCGGCCATACAATTCGAGATAAGGTCCGGGACTGACTTGTTCGATCAGGCCGCGAAACAGGAATGGCTTTCGGCTATGGACCGTGCGACGTGCTGTTTGCCAACTGCGAACTGACCGATTTCTGAACGGCAGATTTCCACGAACACCAAGCAGCAGAAACTCGTGCGAGACGCGCCAGTAGTTGCCCATGCCCAGTTGGGGCTTCGTCCAGATCAGGCAGGACTTGTATTTGAATCCCCATGCACGAATGACGTCGAATGCCTCTCGAAGAAATGCATTCGTAGTCCAGAGATGCAAGTGTGCGTCAGGCTCGAGCAGATCCTTCACGACTTCACCGCGAATGTCGTCGAGGGTCATCGTGCGATAATGATTTTCAGCAGCGCCTCGGGCAGCCGTATTGGAGTACGGCCACGGTGGATCTGCGTATACTGTTCGAAATCGACGGCCAGAATGAACCAGCTGTGACAGGTCTCGCACGACTGAAATCGGCCTCGGCGTATTTTCGGGGCCGGGGTTGGCAAATTCTTGATTCTCCATATGTGACTTCTTTCCATACTACTTCGTGCTGCACGTCCTGGATTTCGTTCAATCCACGCTTGAGCCGCTTTCAGTGCGGCTCGCATCAGGTCCACATCATCCAGAGAAAATCGAGTCGACTCCTTCCATGCGGTTCCATCTCGGTACAGCCTTGCAACGGTGATTGTTCGGTGCTTCACCGACTGCCTGAGACGTTGCCAGACCTGCACCCTGATGAGCCCGAGCCGAAATTCAAATACTGCTGCTTTTCTCATCGTCAACTCCTGTGTTCTCTGGAGAAGTAGTTGCGTTGCCCGAAGGCCGTCGTTGCGATGCACGTTGCAGCAACTGATCAAGGTCTTGTTCAACCCGCCGCAACACGCCGGTCTCGATCGGTGACAGACAACCGTCGTCCGCAATGACTGCCGCGACTACCTGAAGCAGTTTGATGAAGTACATCAGGTCCAATGGCCGAAACATCTGGCTGACTTTTCCTGCCCTCAGTTGGCGGAAGAGACTGAATTGATATCGCCAGCCAGAATCCTTGTGACCTTTTTTCCAGATCAATGCGGTCAATGGGCCGGAACCCACCATGCCCATCGGCTTTTCGGCGACTGCACTTCTTCGCGGATTGTTCTTATCGCTTCTCATCTCTTGCTTACTCATTTCAATATTAGGATGTTGCGTTGGTGCAAAAACGACATGGAGAGCTCTTGCCCTCTCCATGTCTGAAAACCTCTTCAGCTATTTGTTTCCATCGAATCTGCCATCCAGCGAGAGCCTGTGCAGGTACGTGTCCACCAGATTGAAACTGTGCGTGAACGTACCGGGACGAAGAATGTCGGCGGGACTGGCGAAGTACTGCTGGTGCATCTCAGTGAGTACAATCTCCCTGAGACATCGCAGTGCCTGCCAGAATTCCATGGGTGCGCAAATAGTGACTTCGATTTTTATTGGTTTTGTTGACATGATTCTTCTCCGATTAAGCTGACCGCGTGTAAGAGCGGAGGCCACAGTCAGAATTTGCAATGCCTCCTGCGGACCAGTGTTGGTCTGCATGAAGCACTTCCTGAGAAGAACCGGCTGCCGAAGCAGCCGGAAAACCGAGGATGAACCTCGCATTAGAACCGTTTCAGAACACCCATTCGTGTGATAAGCGCATTGTGATCCGACCGTATCCAGAAACGATCTCCACAATACCCCCGCGCCGGGTCCTGTACCGTGAAAAGACGTTTCGAACACCTTGTGCGATTGATTGCTCATTGATTTGTCGGTCGACAGAATCAATGTCACCCCAGTCGCCGTTTTTATGTCTCTCGAGCAACTCGTTGGCTTCCTCGATTGAAACGGTATCCACGACCCCTTGAGTGAATATGAAATCAATTGCCCCTGGTTTGCCTTTGAAGAGCATGGCGTTTACCTGCTGCAGTGTGGAATGGGCGGATTGCATCCGCCCATTCAGTTCATAATGAATTACTCACTACTTTCAGTTGAACGCCGCGATTCCTCTGCAGAAATCCAGTCAATGCTTTGCTCAACGACTCGAGCGAGCATCAGCAGCTCCATGAGGCCGTACGACGTACAGTCCTTCCACTCATTGCCAGCCTTATACTGAACGTTGAATGTGGCTTTCAGTTGTACGGGACCATCGTCTTTCTGATTCGCCCAGACAGCCGCCGTAGCTTTTCTCACACGCAGTTTCTTTATCGGTTCTTTTTTTTGTGCCATAAGCACTCCTGTCTAATTGGGAACTGATTCGCGTTTGATTCACATGCGACTCCGTTCCCGATTTCTAAAAGCGAATTCCTTGTTGGAATTCGCGTCTCGAATGCATTCCCAGTGAATGCAAACAAGGTCCTTTCATCTGGCACTGGAGAAAACCATTGCCAGCACGAAACTCATGATCACGAAGAGCAGTGCAGCTCGCAGAGTCGCAACAGCTCGATCTCGTTCGAAGTTTCGCTGGTACCGTGGACCAAAATGTCCGGTCCCATATCGACGCTTACGCCAAATCCATTTCATGTTGTTCTCTCCCTAATCCGGGTGACTGCGTCATTGCAGCAACCTCACGCAGCAGGCCGAGGCCTGTTCCATGTGATTTTTGCAGTGTGATGCTGGTCGAGCGTGACGTGAATCGTTTGGTCGTGTGCCCATTGTTTTTCCTTGCTCCCGGGCCGGAGCGATCAAACCCATCAAGATGGGAATCAGCTTCGAAGCGAATGAACCTCCGTTTCTGTGAAAGACGTGATGAGTGGAACCAACTGCGGAAAATCGTAGACACCGATTGGAATTCGCAGACTCGCAGAATACGGCTCGAAAACTGTTCTCAGTCGCTGTGCCTTCTGCGGAAGTACCGTCAAAATTGAGATCTCAAACCGACCTGCTGAGATCAGGCGTCGAGTTCCTGGTTCACTCAGATGGCTGCGGATGTCCTGCTTTGTGGCATCGACAATACGATCCCATCGTCCGTGATGGCCAAAGTCGTACCGAACGAGGCCGAGCCTTCCCTTGTTCTCGCTGTTGAAGTAATAGCGGTCAGGAAGTCCGGAGCGATCCAGTTCTGGAAAGTGCCTTGCCACCTCATTCCGCGTCAGTTTGTGGCGAACAGAGTTCTGTCCACAACAAAAACTGAGCATGGCATATGCCCGAAGTTTTGCTGGCTCTGAAAGCGGACCGCAGCGTTTTGCAACAATCCCAAATCTTTCCAGCGAGCCCGTCAGATACCAGTAACGTTTTCCTCGAATCAGCCAGTCAGATTCCAGCCATCCCATTCGAGTGCAATGTTTCAGTGCATCGTTCTTCTGTTTGTGAGTTGCTGGCTCAGGCAGCTCCAGAGTCTCCAGTGCATCCAATGTCGTAAGCCGGTATCTCGCCACATGATTCAGGACGTAAGAGGCCAGTTCTCGGCCGCATGTCGGTGAGTTCTTTTGATAATGTTTCATCGTTTCACCACAGTTCATAGGGGAGCGAGCACTCAGCACAATAGTCATGGAAGCTCTCGACCTGCCGGGCGCTGTAACAGCCAGCAGATTCAACCACCCGAAGCACGCGACCACTGGAATCAGAAAGAAATACATCAGGATCTTTGATGCGATAGCCTGCTTTGGGACGTGTATGTTCTCCTTGCCATTGGTTTGTGATATTCGGATTCTCTGAGTGGTATCTAACAAACACTTCAGCCAGCAGGAGGTCGTGATCACGTTGTTCCCTTCGTGGTAAATTGCAGGCAGTGCTGCCCATCATGTTGGCGGTCATTGGCGAGGCAACGCAGACCATTGTCGGTTGAGCCGCTTGGGGCCATCGCGTTCTCGCGCCGTTGGCGACCTCGCGAAAATCAGGCTCTGAATCCCCCGGCTTCCACTGGAACAGTGGCATCTCTGGGATCAGTTCCTGAATGTTGATCGTGTGGAGTTGAATCAGTTGGGCCGCAGCAACTGCCAGACGCCGCAGCACCCACCGGCTTCCCAGCGGCTTTCTCCATAGCAATGCAATCTGGCGAACTGACAACATGCGGACGCATCGGGTTAAGCGATCAGGAGTGCCAGATCTCGTGGTGTCACTGATAATCTCATGGGTCCTGCCTCCGGCGACGGGACGTGGGCTTGCTCTTACTGCTGACGTCTTCTCGCAAAGCATCAAACAACGAGGTGAGCTGCGATTCCAACTCTGGTGTCAGGGGCGTCGATGAAGCAGCACCAACGACCTGTTCCGTCCAAAGGTCGCTTTCGTCCGCGGCTTCTGACGGCGCAACGGTTTTGCTTGTGGAATATGTTTCCGATTTCGGCACAAACGACCCGCGTCCCTGTGGCCACGGCATGTTCTTGCGTCGGAGATACTCAAACTCAGTGATATGAAAATCCGATTCGATAATGACCGGCATTCCGCCAAACTGAGCGTGGCCACTCCCTCGACCGACTCTCAGAATGCTGCGGTGTGAATGATCGTTGGTCAGAAGTATGTCATTGATTGTGAGTCGATCGACGACTTGTTCGGTCGCACTAATAGACGATGACGATTTCCCTTCTGCATTGACTGAGTTTGTCCGACTGACTGAGTGGTCGATTGTCTTTCCGCTGATCTGCATCAGGCGTTCCTGGTCTTCCACAGACGAAACCGAGAACCATTGACGGAGCCGGCAATTTGCTTCGATAGCGGGGATGAGATTCGTCCCTCCTTGCTTCAAATCCTGCATGCTCTGATTTGCCAGCACGATGCCAACCCCCATGCTGCGAGCGAGTTGCAGCATGTATTGCAGGTTGTTGGCTACCATCCGTTGAAACTCATCGATCACGAGAAACACCTGGCACTTGCGTTCCGTCTGGGTCGATGCTGCCAGCAGAAGATATGTGAATAATCTGGCAATTTCTGGTGCCCCGCTTGGTGACAGCGTCGATGGCAGATGGCAGTACAGAAAACTTGGTTCCTGAAAGAATCGTGTCAGGTCGATCGCGTTCTCCTGAACTTCCGGAGGATGCGGAGTAGCAGAAGTCACATTGAGGGCTTCGCATGCCGCCAGCCGTTTCATGACTTCATGAACATGAATTCCGACCTTGCGAATCTCAGGATGAAGGTCCTGTCGCTTTGCGGTCGCGACCACTGTTCCAATGGCGTCTGCCAACTCCGCAAAGGAAGTGAGATGTGGAAAGGTCTTTATCGCGTGAAAGACGATCGCTGCGTTCGCCGAGCTATAATAGCCCTCTCCGTAATCAGTGCCGTAGTTAAGCCCGGTCGCGGCGCACAGTATGTCGGTTCAGTCAGCCCTATCTCCCAGAGCATGAGCGTGTTTACAGTACACGTCTCGTGGAACAAGGACACTAGTTGGCTTCACTGTAAACTCACGGAATTCCAATTCGCGACCGCGGGTTATGCGACCTCAGGGTTATGCCAAAGAGCCGTCCGTGCTCTCGTCAATCGATCACGCGATTGTTCACTCAGGCCATCTACGCCCATCCCGCGTCAGTTCAATATGTCACAACTCCCATGCAGCGCTGTAACCTTGGTAAAGGAATTGTTCATGTTTTTCATCATTTTCATCTGTTGAAAGCATGCAACCATTGAAGAACATGGATCCATACCGGTCCCACATGTCTGAGAATTGAGTATGAAGGCTGGGAGTGCGAAGGATATGTTTCTTGAACGCATCAATACTTGCCTCGAACTCTTTGTGAAGCAGCAGAATATCAATTACATACCATTCGTCCTTCTTCAGTTCGACGACAAGATCATCAGGTACGTCAAGTTCGGCCTTAATGCCGTAACACAATTCTCCAGTAGCCTTTTTTCGATCTCGCATTCCAAATGAATGCATCAAAGAATTCCGCAATCCATACACATGCGTTGGGACATCCGTAGAAACGGTTCCGGACGGAAAGAACTTCTCAACGTAGTTCTTGAATCGATCGCCCACATTTCCGGGGGCATCTGATTCGTGGAATTTTGCAAGCAAATCAATTCCGCAAAACACCGTCATTGCCCCAGGGAACAGTACTATTGTCGTTTCGCTGCAATTTTCCGGATCACAGCCATAACACTTCATGGCATCTTTCCGCAGTAAGTACAGAGTGCTGAAATCGCCTGGCGCCTCGCTTGGGCAATGGGGGTCTTTGAAAAACCGTTCAATCTTGTCAATGGCGTCAAGTGGTTGTGGGCTCATGATTCTTCCGGTGATACAGAAAGGCACGCTTCGACACGGCGTTGACCATCGTACCAAAAGAGCATGTTCGGAAAAAGTGCCGCACAAAACATGATGGTCAGCCATGAGGTGGGTGGGTGAGGCAAACATTCAGATTCCTTGGCGTTTCCCGGACACATAACCTCGCGACGGCATATATCACATCTTGCAGCGACTGAAGAACTGCAGTTGGCAGGAAGGTTGAACCGGGATGAAACCACGTACCATCAGAACTCTGACTTCCGAGGAGCGACGCCTCGGGGCGGCCGCAATTCTTGCACTGGCCGTCCGCCGAACTGCGCGGGATGAGGCGAATTCCAATGTTTGAGCACGGACGTTTCGAACAAAGTTGAACTCGTTCTCGAAAAACGGCTCAGCGTGCCTCGCGTGCCCGATACCTCGGGCACCGCGTAATCGACGACTGACGCAGACCATAACGCAGACCATGACGAATTATCAACGCTTGACGCTGCGTGGAATTTGGATGAATGGGAGAAACAAGAATGATTAGAGACGACGTCGATGTGGAATTTCAACCCCTGCAACAACTGCCCGTCAGCAAACTGCATGAACGGCTTGATAGCGTGTATGGCGAAACGCCTCGCTCCCGGAACAAGGTCTGCCTGGTCCACAAGATTCAATGGAGGCTTCAGTCGCTCAAAGAGAGTGGAATGAACGAACGCGCCCGGCTGCGGGCGGTCGGTCTCGCCATCGACGTTGATGTGCCATTAATGCCAGCGAAGAGACCGCAGGGTTTGAAGGCCACGCCTTCGTAATCGAGCTGACGGACTGTTTCATACCGAATCGGCTGCATCGGCTTGCCATCGATCGGTCACAGTCGCTAATCTTCGGGCTGCTCATGGATGACTTCGCGTTGCGGACTTCTCGGTCCATAGTCAGCACCACATTATCTCTAAACCGCAAGTCGTCTCCGTTGCCATCGAATGTCGCTTTGAGTCATGAGATCCCGAAATCCGCCGGCCCAACCGGCAAGACACTTACCTTCACCCGCAAAAGATCGACCGACATCATTGCGTGGTTGCAGATTGAAGATGCCTGCGAGAACGGCTGCATGAACGATCAGAGAGAACACGACTTTCCCGAATACCATTCGGGGAGTTTCAAAAAGTACGAAGAAGTAGAGCGGCAGAAGCGTGAACATGCCAATTCTTTACTGCGGAAGCATTCTGCGGCAATCGATCAATTGATTGCGAGCATCCATGATGACGGAAAATTTGACCAACTCCACGCAGCACTCACGTTGGATCTGATCGCGGGTTTGGAGGGCTTTGTCTCCCTGCAGATTCTTCAAGCGTATCGAGGCGAGCGAGCGGATCCATTCAAAATCCTCGGAGGTTCTGGTGCAAAGGAACTGGGGCTAAACCTACAGTTCAAACACCCGCAGGAAGGCGACTATGCGCATCCCCGCAGGTACTATGTATACATTCACCGAGACATGCATGGCAAAGCGTTTTATGTCGGGAAGGGTAAGGCAAGACGCGCATGGAAAAAAGAACGATATGAGGTATGGCGTCGGTACGTCGAGCGTTATCTAAATGGTCGCTATTCCGTTGAGATCGCATACGACAACCTCAGCGAGTTGGCAGCACTCACGATGGAGACTGCCGTTATGTCGTGCTTCGACTTTAAGAAGCTCGCGAACTGTGACAATCCTTTTATAGACCCAGAGCCATGGTACAGTGAAGAACGATGGAGACGAGATGCGCCCGGTCGGCATTGGAGCAAAATTTGTCGAGGCGTGCGACAGGCAGAAAAAATTGAGAAATCGCAACCTGAGAGTGCTCTAACCATATATCTGGATGCCCTGACGGAACTTGATGCGTGGGCGCAGTGGGCGATCGACAAAGAGGACCCAGGCGACGTCCGCTCGTTAGTGTCACGCGACATGTTGATCGAAAAGCGGCATGGCAACCTCCGCATCATAGACAGACTGACATCATGCCTTGCATTGATGGGGCGATATGCTGAAGCGGCGGCGTATGCCGACAAGTACTTCGCGAAATATCGGTTCGACGCAGAGCTACGTGAGGGGATCGAGATTCAACGTCGCGTCGCGGCGCTAGTCGGTAGGCAACCACCCGATCCAGTTCCTCCGAGATCCAGTTCAACGACGACAACTGATCGGCAGCCGCGGCTGTTCGACACTCTCTAACCACGCCACTAAGCATCTCAGTGACGACACCGATAACTGGCGCGTGACCCCGTACCTTACCAGGCAACCAACACAACCCGCGCAGTCGCATTCACACAAGGGTCTTGCGAGGTTCATTCAATTGTTCCGGCCCTTGGGCTCCGTTTCCCCTCTTCAGGGAACGCCTCAGACTTGTACGGCGCATGGCGCGAGTCCTCGTCCATGTCTTTGGCCAATCGCTTCAAGACGCCGCATTCGATCTGCGGTAGGCATCCATCATCGGCGATCACTGCCGCAAGCACTTAGCCAACTTCACGAAATGAATCACATCTGCGGGCTTGAACAATTGAGTAACTCGCCCACCACGCGGCGTGAGACGAAACAGATTGAAGCTGTATCGCCAGCCAGTTTGTTCATCGCGATTTTTCCAAATCATTGACGTCAGCTGCCCCGCTCCGACCATTGCCATGGGTTTCGGAAGCGTCGATGAAGTTAACGATGGAGTTTGTAAATGTGTCGGCCCGTTGCTCCTTTTGTGAAAACGCTGTGTCGGAAAAAGAGAGGTGGAGAGCCGTTGCCCTCTCCACTTCTCACTGCCCAAGACCTGCCTCAACTTCGCCACTCACAAAACGCCTGATCTAAACAGAAATCCAGTTTGAGCAGGTCGTACTAAACATGGTCGCGGAAGTAGTCGCCCGTTTTGTCGATGTACTTGATGTGATCAGCGCAAGCTTCAGATAAAGCCGACCGGGGTCACGCGAGACGATGATGTCGGCACGCTTGATGTCGCCATGAACAATTTGTCGCAAGTTGTGTAGCCATCGAAGGCCGTGGGCCAATCGACGAATTCATTGCAAGGCGAGTGGCGGGGTAATTGGTGACTGCGAGAAGCGCACAGATGAGCCCGGCAAGGATATCGACAAGCAACGTGAACTCTGCCCCCATCCGCCGGAGCATGACAGCGGACAATCCGAGGACAGCCTGGACCACTCGTTCCCGAAGTGAACGTGTCAATCGCTGGCAATTGTGGCTCACGGCGCTCGGTGCTTCCTGAACTCGCTGAGCCTGGTCGATCAGCTCGGGCTTGCCTGCTTTTCCACCAAGGCCCGAATAGGGAATCTGCAGAGTGAGCAGTTCGTAGAAGAGCACTGAAATCGAAAACTGGTCGCCGTGGAATCCAGACTCTCGAAAGTCGGGAGCCGTATAAACGGGATGCCGGCCGTCGCCGTCAACTCGCCGCATCGTGGACTCCATGGTCCATGCGCTTCCGAAATCGATGAGCATCAGACGACTCGGGTGACTCGTGATGACGAGATTTGCAGGTTGAAGATCACCATGCACGATCCGGAATGATGTATGAAGACGGCAAACAGAATGAGCGAGTGCCCGGATCAGGCGAACGACTTCGGAAGGATCGGGTGCAGGTCGACGCCCGGCTTTCAAATGCAGCAAATAGTCCGCAAGGCTGATTCCGTGTACCCAGGTCAGAACGAAAGCGTATTCATTATCAAACCGTTCCCACTCGATAACCCGAGGGTAAGTGTCATCCTTGAGCCTGCGAATCACATTCAGGAACTGCCGAGTGTTTTCGTCGTCTCGCCAGAACTGAACCAGAAAGAAATTTCCTCCCGGCCCGGCATAAGGGTCGAACGCTCGATAGCGTTCACGGAGCGGACTGCCAACCTTCTCAAGGAGGTAATACGTTCGGCGACGGATGTTCAGTCGGCGAAGATACGGACGCACCTTTCCGTGGATCCGAACCGTCTGCGGGCCAGTATTGTTCGACGTTGGTTCGGTCATCAAAAACTCCACCGGTTCCGGCCTGGGGTCCGTCAAAATCATCGCAGGTGTCAGCGAAGGTGTTGGCTGACACGGATACCTCACACTCATCACGAAAAACGCATTTAAGTCGTTGGCCCATCTCGACAAGTGAGGCAAACAGGTTGGCAAGCATGGGAGTCATCATGCTGGCCGGTCAGACAGCCAACTTTCGGGGCTTGAAGAGCAGGATTCACGGTGCCAGCAGCTCCCTCTGAACCATCAGGTCGCCGTACTTTTTGAGCAGATCCTGAGCACGCCGTAACAGATCTGGATTGGCAGGATTCTTGAGTCCTCCCGGAGGCCGGGTACCGGCGTTCGCCAGGAATGCCATTTGATACGAGCCTCGTGGCGTGGGTTCGAGAGCCCCCTGCGATGTCAGGAAGCCTAACGATGCCGGGCCAGCGGCATTATCCGATCGGTATTGGTGTCCTTTGCTCATGAAAGCGGACAACAGACTGCGAATGACAGGTAAGTCGCGTTCAAATTCACGTTCCAGTTTTTGATGTTGCTGCGTAGCTTCAAGTGTTTCTGTCTCTGCCTGAATGGCATCCGATTGGGCTTGCACTTTTGCCTTCTTAAGCAGCGTCTCCGCAGCAATTCGCTCCAATTCCGCTTTGGCAACTTGTTCCGCCTGGGCCTGCTTTGCTCTAAGTTCCTCGACTTGCCTCTTCGTTGCCTCCTCGACCAGCTCCGACTCCAGTCGTGCCAGTTCGGCAGCCTGCTCAGCTTGAGCTGCGAGGCGGGCCGCTTCGCGAGCATCTGACAAATTCGTCAGCAGCTCTTTGTCCTGCTGGAGACGACCGTCTCGAATAGTCTGCCCCAAAGTCTGCTCGCTGAGTTCTTGTGACGCCGTTTCTTTCAGTACGGCGTCCAGCAACAACACCTGCTGTTCCAAAGCGTCGCGGGATTGCCCAAGTTGTCGACTAAGGTCTTTCAAGAGTTGCTGGTGTTCAGGAGTAATTGCAATTTCATCCTTGTCGGCTGGGGTTGAGTCAAGCCGTGGTGTCAATGCATCCAGCGATTCGCTCCAGGCTGTAAGTTCGACTTCGGTCGGTCGGTCACGGCGCAGGAGATTTTCCACAAGGACGATATGAGCGGAACTACTTGCGACACGACGACCGGAGTCTCCATCCATGAGCCCGGAAGCCTTTGCCGCCCAGTCGGCGACAAGCTTTCTCAATACCTGAAGTCGACTCTTCGCGACCGATGACTCTCGCCGCAAATCCGCAACTTTCGCTCGTGCAACGGCCTGGTTTGATTTGGCTTCATCGACATGTTGTGACAGGAGTCGGAAATCACTGTCGAAGGCGGCAAATTTCTGGCGCATTGATTCCATTTCTGCAATGACCGATGTGTCCCCCTGTTGAAGGCGAGTTTTCAATTTTTCGAATTCGGACTTTGCCGTGTTGAGGTCGTCCTTCAAAGCGGTCGTCTGTTGCCGCGTATTTCGCTGAACCAGCCAGAAGGACACCGCAACGATGAGCCAGGACAGGATGAGTATGCGTGTCGTGCCCGGTGTAATACGAGCCCACCAACTTTCTCCAGTGGTCTGGTCACTCATGAGTTGTACTCCGATCTAAAATGGAATGGATGAGTTAACGAAATATTCGACTGAAGACATGACACACAACTGCTACGACAATAAGACCTGCCGGAATGAACCAGGTCGTATTCCGATACATAGCGGCCGCCAGCCAAAGCACCGTCAGGAATTGGGATCCGATTGAAGCCGTTGTCAGATTCGACCAGATGTCAGCTGAGGGGTTTCGATTGGCAATGGCGCGATCGAATGCAGCGTGGCGGATGGAAAGTAAAGTTCCTCCGATACATATCAATGTCAGCAGTTCGGAGAGACTCCCTCGATTTGAGACCAGGGTCAGCCACACAGACGCCACTGCCAGCAGAATCGAAGCAGCCACAAGCCAGGGCCATCGAGTCGCAGCTGAACTCAATGCCTGCTTTGCAGCTTCATCGCGAGCCACCGCTTCGCGCCGCTGAATCTCCGCCTGGACTTCTCGTGGTCCCCAGCCGGTCAGGACGAAAGTTCCGATGATGACTGCAGGCTCGTAACCGATGATTGGCTCATCTCGTATTTTCGTGTCGGTCCAATGATCAACGCTGGCGTCGCGTTCAATAATTCGTTCGCGAATAATCGTACCGTCGATGACCTGAACAAACGGGTACAGCCAGGCAGGTACCGTTTCGCACAGGTGCTGCACTGACGGTGGCATCACCACCCGACTGTCACGAATCGAAGTATGAACTGCCTGCATGACGTCATGCTGATGACGGGCAAACCGATGGATGTGACGTCCCTGCCCTTTAGTCTGCTCGATCGTTCTGCGGCCGATAACCTGTCGGCCGGTACCCAGGTCACTTCGTGTGGGAGTGCGGAACCTTTCCTCGGAGACTCGCTCAGAGGCCCCTTCATTTTCCTGAATAATCACTCGTCTGAAAAAGTGATAGGCGCAGCAGTTGTTCGGGAGCCATTCAACGAGGCCAAACAACTCACGGTCAACCATCTTTGCCAAAAGGTCGAAGAACTGCTGACAGAAGTCTGCGACCGCTTGCTTCAATGCCGACTCAAGTCTTGTCTGGATTTCCGCTTTCGGTCGCGACACAAGTCTTGCATCCACAACATTGCGGGCTGGCATCCACGCATCGATGCTGGATTGCAGCATTTCATTCAACTTTCCGGTCACGGCGGCATCTTTGGCACCGGCGTGCGTTTCACCCTGTTCCTGGCGAAACTCAAGGTTTGCAATGCAGGCAGCGCGAATCTTTCCATCGACGTCCCGCCGACACCGATCCAATTGGTTCAGACTTTGGATGTAGG
>JBBJME010000099.1:0-23087 GCA_037719765.1 Planctomycetaceae bacterium | reverse complement strand
TTGATTTCGCAGACTTGCGCCCAATCCACGAGGCGGAAAAGTTCAACGCGCGATCTATGCGTCCGGCTAATCGCCAGCCGCATAGATCGCAATTCCTTCGGCGTCCGGAGGAAGTCCGATGGCGTGGCGGTTTCTCCACTGGCTGTGGGCGACAAAGCCACCCGGCCCCGATTTTCCCGTGCCCGTCTGTCAGATCATCCTGATCCTCTGCATGGCGTTCGGGGTGGCCTACGTGATCGGGGGCGGCCGCAACTGGTGGAGGGAGCAATACTATGACGCCGAAGGAGTGCGGACCGACTCGGGCGTCGTCATCGCCAAATGGCGGGAAACCCGCGAAGGGGGCGAGGGCGGCACGATTACCGAAACCTTTCTCCGCTACCGCTTCGCAGATCAGTCCGGTCGCGTCCACCAGTTTGTAACTACGTCGCAGCACATGCGCTGGGATGAATTGAGAGCCGGCTCGCGACTCCCGACGATCGAGTACCTGGCCTCCGCCCCCAGTACCCATCGGTACGCTTCGGAAAAGGGGTTGGGTCGCCAACTCTTCTGGTTCGGGCTGGGGTTGCTGGCGGCGATCATCCCGATCCGCCTCGTTTACGGTGCTGCGACGTGGTACGTGCGATTCCCGGAGTGCCAGACCGTACCCGAGGAATAAGATGCCGAACTAATAGGGCTTTGACTTCGCGAGTGCGGACGGAGGGCGCGGAGTGGCGATCACGGTTGAGGGGAGTGGGCCTGTGTCGATGAGACCCGCCGAGCTGTACCTCAAGGCATTTCTTCAAGAAGCCCGTTGGTTGAGCGACGGCCTCACATATCGCCTGACATACTGTCCCGCACCGGGCGTTTCCTCGAAGCGGAGCCAAGATCCGCTTGAGTTGTTTGAGCGAAGCCTGCTCAGCCGCAATGGTGGTGACAGATCGATTTCCACGGTGTACGATGCGAGCCGTGTCGCTTCACGAGTCGCAATGAATCATCAAGAGTGACCACACGCGGCCTCACGAAGCAGAAAAGTTCAACGCATGATCTATGCATCGGCTAATCGCCAGCCGCAAAGATCGCAATTCGTTAGTTGCTATTTGAGCCACAAATGCGATTCAAGACAACCTACGCACTAGACGCTCAGCTGGTCGATCATGATGGCTTGCGAGATGCACTCAGGTCGAGGGGATAGCCTGGCGACCGAAGGCGGCGACCGAGGTGGGGAACGCAAAGCGAATCGCAAGCACTGCCAGAATCATCGCGAAGCTGGATGCAACTTCCGCTTCGAGCAGCCGCTCGACGCGGAAAACAGTCAAGAAGCACCCGACCGAAACCAAAAATGACAGCACGAAGCCGAATCTGAAAGCGATGTTCCGACTTCTCGCCAAACCCGAACGCGATCAACTTTTTGATCAAATCAAGTCAGAGCTCGAAGCGCGGGGGAATGATCTAAGCATGGTGGAAGACGGCGAGTATCCGTATGGAAATCTTAACGACCCAAAGCTGCTTCAGCTGTTGCTGAACGCAGGGTTGCCGCCGGAAACGACCGATATGAAGGGCAACTCCCTGCTGATTCAGGCCGCAGTCAATCCGAAATGTGTAGAATTGCTGCTGAAGAATGGCGCGAATGTCAATCGTGTTTGCGATAGCGACATTGCTGCGACGGCGTTGATTCGCGCGGCGAGTCTTGGCAAACGAAAGTCTGTAGAATTACTTCTGCAGCATGGAGCCGACCCAACCATCAAAGACAAATCGGGAGAGTCGGCCGTGGATGTCGTAGACAAACGCTCGCGAGAACGCGAGGCAATCATCGATCTCCTACGGTCGGGCGTGCGAGAATGACAGCGGCATAACCAGTAAGGCTTTCACTTCGCTGGTGCGGACCGAGGGCGCGGATTAGAGATCACGATTGAGCGGAGTGGACTTGTGGCGATGAGAGCCGGTCGAGCCGAAGCTCAGATAATTTGTGGCGTGATTGCTACCTGGTCCAAAGCTGGTCTGCATCAACATCCAGCCGTACGGATCGACGCAGGCTCCAAAACGGATCGACATCCTGAACATCGGCGGCTACAGTGATGCCGTGTTCAACGTTGTCGCTTCACCCATGACTCAGGAATTGAGGCTACTTTGCATGAATTGTGACTACCGAATGGGCATTGATCGGGAGCCTCAGTGACTCGTCAGTTGCTGATTCCTGTGTGACTATGATTTCTGTCTCCAACGACCGGATTTCCCACAGGATCTTTTCGCGTTGAGGCCCTGAGTTGAGGTTGACCCTTAAATTGTATGACTCCTGCGAATGATTACTCACCAAAACGTTGCATTGTGTGCGATCCGAATTGGTTCCGGCCAGAATTGCGACTTCATCGGGAAGTCTTCCGCTGACGGATAATCGCTCGGTCGTCTGCAACATCTGCGAGAACAGGCGGACCGCATCATAGTTCTTGTGAGGAACGCCGTGCTCACTGAACATGCCGAAGCCATGAATGTCGGCGGAATAGTAATTCGCAGCGTCGAGTGGCGCGTCCTGAAAACAGATCAGACTGGCGGCTGTGAAGGCGGCGCCCTCGTTGCCATGAATTCGGTCGAACCAGGCTTGTCGCGATTGAGGCTGCTTAACCAGCATGGGACTCCAGTCATTATCCGGCAGGTAATTCCATTCGTTGAGATGACTCTCGGTTTGTTGAAATCCGGATTCATCCAGCATTCGTCGAATGGCACGGGCTCGCCGCACAAACTCGTTGGGATTGTTCGTGTAAGTATGCCAGGAAAAGAAATCAAGCGGCAACTTGTCGTTGCGGCAGCGGTCCAGAAAACCACGAACGAATGGCGAAGGGGCTAATCGGTCGGCGCTGAACTCTCCAGCAAAGCCGACAGCGGGCCCCCCCACGTGAACGTCTGGAAAATTTATCTTGATGGCTGTGGCTGCGGCTGCGTAAATGCAAAAATAATCCTCGTCGGAGCCAGTCCACATGGCAGGGCGGTTCTCTGGTTCATTCCAGATTTCCCAGTACCGGATGTTGTGATGAAAGCCGTTGGCCCATCCGTCGTTGTAGTGACGCACAATGCCCAGACAGATCGCAGCCCATTTGTCAGGATCGACCGGAGGATGCACATAACGTTTGCGCTGTGAGTGTTCAATGCTTTCACCCAGACGAAATACGATTTGCGAGCCGGTATTGATGATGGACTGGATGTAATCGTCTGTGCGACTGAAGTCGTAGCTCTCCGGAAGTCCCGGATCTGCGACCGGGTTCGGGAAGAGCACGTGGATATCGACGACATCCGCGTTCGGCCAATGACAATCGTGCAGCCTGGTCAATGGCACGCTCAGTTGGCGATGGGCGTCCGACAGATCCAGTGTTTCTCCTGAATGAAGCGGGCCTCCATTGATACCATGCAAAGACCGGATTCTGCCGACAACTGATGAAACATCGACCTTGATCTCGATGTCCCGTGACTGAGTGAATCCACAAGAAACGGAAAGCCACCACGCGAGCCATATCGCAACTATTCCACGAAGTCTCTCAAACGAATAGTCGACGCGTACGCAAGGGTCAATGAAATAAGACACTTTCCGATCTATCCACATTCGATTCAATCCGTCTTTCCTTAATAAAACCGACACCGATTGATCATATGCCAGTAAACCATTACGCCTCACGCAGCGTGAAGTATACCAAGGCTCTGCGCGGCATTCTTTCTCCATGGCAGTGCCAAATGGACGAAACAGGTGGTTTGGGGTTCTCTCCGAATCTGCGGACGACTATCGTCCGTAATTCTGGATTTTGTTGCTCTGCGAAATGCGGAGCTTTTGAAGGAAGTGAGCGAAATGCGCAGTTCGACTGTGGCTTTGTTGGGATTGGTTTGTGTTGTCGCTGCTGCAGTTGTGTTGCTCCTGCTGCGCACGGATTCTGCATCGAACGCACCGCCTGTCGCCGAGCCGGGGGCCGTAAGTCCTCGGATTTCTGAGAGTGAATCGACGTCGTCTGCATCGGCCCAGCCGGACGCTTCGGCACAGGAACCAACTTCGCCGAACTTGCCACCTGATGAAGACAAGAAAACCACTGCAGCCGAGAAACACGCGGCAACTGCAGCGGCCCCGCTGAAGTTTCCGACATGGCCAACACCAAAACTGGCTCTTGTCGCTACCGGTGAACAGTTGGGCTATTTTGAACCCTGCGGATGCACGGCCAATCAGCTCGGCGGAATGTCTCGTCGCGCTTCGTTGTTTGAAAAGATCCGATCGCTGGGCTGGGACGTGCGTGGAATGGATGTCGGCAGCGTTTCACGTCGCACGGGAACTCAGGCCAAGCTCAAGTTTGAAACAACGCTCGAGGCATTGCGGGAACTCAAATATGTGGCCCTGGGGCTGGGGCCGGAAGAGCTCAAACTGGAAGCCGGCTATTTGCTTTCGCAACATTTGTCTGAAGGCGATGAGCCATTGAGATTTCTGGGGGCCAATCTGACTTTCTTCGGATCGAAAGATCTCGGCACACCTCTGGCGTCGGCGATTTTAGAAGTCAACGGCGTCAAGATCGGCGTCACAAGTGTTATGAGTGATGCGATTCGAAAGGCGGCGATCCCCGACATGACGCCCGACGAAGCCGCCAATGCTGAAATTCAGTGGACCGATCCCGCTGAGGCACTGACCTCGGTGTTGAAGGAATTTGATGAGGCCAGTGTGACAGTGCGAATCCTGTTGGCTCAAACGACGCTTGAAGAATCGAGGAAGCTGGCGGAAGACTTTCCAGATCTCACACTGATTGTGCGTGCCAATGGATTTGGTGAGGGAGCTGAGAATGCCGAATTGGTGGGCAGCGTTCGATTGATTGAGGTGGGAAAGAAGGGCAAAGCGGCGGGCGTGATTGGTTTGTATCCGGACGACACAGAGAATCCCGTGCGATTCGAATTGTTGCCGCTCAGCGGCGAATTGTTTTCGGATTCGGACCGTATGACACAGTTGATGCAGGGCTATCAGGACCGTCTCAGATCGGAAGCGATTGCTAAGACTGACGGAGCGGTGCCGCATCCGTCCGGAGCCATCTATGTCGGCGCGTCGAAGTGCGGTGAATGCCATAAGAAGGCGTATGAAATCTGGAAAAACACGCCTCACGCACATGCGTTTGAAAGCCTCGACCCATCTTTTCAACGGAAGGGTTTTGAACGTTTACACGGTGTGAACAAGACGTTTGATCCGGAATGCATTGCCTGCCATGTGACGGGGTGGGATCCTGAGGAGTATCTGCGATATGAGAGTGGATTCGTGAATGAAGAGTTCGCGTCCGACGATGCGGAAAAACAGCTTCAGGGGCTGCTGGCTGGTAATCAGTGTGAAAACTGTCATGGTCCGGGAAATCGGCATGTGGAATACATCGAAGCTGACAACAAGACTGCCGCGATCAACGAAGTCAAAGTCACACTTCTTCAGACGGAACAGACCTGCATCAAGTGTCATGATGGTGATAACAGCCCGGAATTCAAATTCGAAAAATACTGGGAAGACGTTAAGCATTATGGCAAAGACTGACGGAAAGTAATTCTCGTGAACTCAGACGCATTTACAGAACTGGAGCTGCTCTGTCAGACCATTGTGCCGACAGCGTGGCGAGCCGTAATGAAGGATTACCCCGAAGCGCTTCGCGGGGCCGTGCGCGCCGACGATGCAAGTGATACGGAGGGTTTTGTCGCCGAAGCCGAGTTGCTGGCGGACCCGGTAGAGGTGCTCAGAATCAACCGGGAAGTGCGTCTGGAGAGTATTCTTGATCCGGAAGGTCGGGAATTTCGCTGGCCCGCCCCGTTCCTTGTGATTGGCGAAACGGGTGATGGAGACTATTACTGCATTGATACTGCCGGTGAACATGAGGGTGTGCTGCAGTTTCGACACCATGACGTGGCTTTTGAACCCGTTGCGGATTCGATGGATGAGTTCATTGAATTGCTGGTTGAGTGTTTTGTGACAGGCATTGATGCTGAGGACATCGAGGGTGAGGACGACGATGAATTCGACGATGAAGAAGATGACGAGTTTGAAGACGCCGATGATCTGGAAGACGAAGAAGGTTTAGACGAAAAAGAATCTGAGTAAAGTACTATGCAGTCCCCGCAGAACATTCGAGTCCATAAAGATCAGCGAATGCTGGAGCTGATCTGGACCGATACCGACGTCTCGCAACTTCCATTTCGTACCGTGCGGCAAAACTGCCGCTGCGCGGTTTGCGTGGATGAATTCAGTGGTAAGCAGTTGCTCGATCCCGATTCGGTTCCCGCCGATCTTGGCGTTCTGGAAATCTCCCTCTGCGGCAACTATGCCCTGCGCGTTCGCTGGTCGGACAATCACGATTCCGGATTGTTTACCTGGAACCACTTGCGGACGATTGCGGATAAAATTGAAAATGAGCAGGAACATTGATCTGCGCTGACCACCGGTGATGGGTACGCAGCATTGCGGCTTTACTCCGCCAAGGCACCTCCAATGGCGTGGACTTAAGACGAGCGGGGGATGTAATTCCCCTGATTTGTTGCGATTGCTGGAGAAATCCGGGCACTTACCGGCGTATTGATTTAATGAGCGGCAAGGCGTTAGCCTGGGCCGTTAAAAACTTGGTATTGCCCTATGATTTTCTGGGGCGAAAAAGTTCTATTTTCCTTCCGTCCCCTTGCCGGCTTGACCGGCAGGAACGCACGATTTGGAATTAGCACACAATCGTAAACGCCATCGCTCCCCTGTCCAGCTTGCCTGGCAGGAAGCCAAGTTTCAACAGCAAAACTTCGCCTTGCGGTTGGGCAAGCCAACCGGGGAGGCCCGTCGTCACGCATCCTGAACTAACCCCAAAACGTTCGCTCGTGCCAGGCAAGCTGGCACGGGGCGACAGAAAAAATCAGGGAACAAAACTGGCGCAATCAAATAACGGCGTCAACCCCGATTTTTTAACAGCCCAGCCTTAGCCTGCGATCGCCGCGAGCAGCAGGCTTGAGGATGTAAAAATCGCTTCATTGAGATCCGTTCCCCAGATCACTACAATTTGCACTGTTACCGGCTACACAGGCTGCAGTTTTTCAGATCCTGCTTTTCAATTCGAATACATTCCTCGGAGAACGATGCCGTATGAACAGTCCTTTGTCTCGTCGATCATTCCTCACGTCGTCCGCAGCCGCTGCGGCTGTGGCGTCCGTGGGATCAGAGGCCTCAGCTGCCTTTTTTCGTCCAGCTGCAAAGTTTGAGATTTCCATCGCCGAATGGTCACTCCATCGAGCCCTCAATGACAAGAAGGTAGATCACCTGGACTTTTCAAAGATCGCCAAAGAAGAATTCGGGATTTCCGCCGTCGAGTATGTCAACCAGTTCTTTAAAGACAAAGCGCAGGACAAAGCCTACCTGGCTGAACTCAACAAGCGGGCTCAGGATCTTGGCGTCAAACAACTGCTCATCATGATTGACGGTGAAGGTCAGTTGGGAGACGCGAATCTCAAGAAGCGTGTGGAAGCCGTTGAGAATCATTTCAAGTGGGTTGAAGCGGCAAAAGAACTTGGATGCCACTCGATCCGTGTGAACGCTGGCAGCAGCGGAAGCTACGAAGATCAGATGTTCCGCGCGGCAGACGGGCTGCGTGCATTGTCCGAATTCGGGGCAACGCACGGCCTGAACGTGATTGTGGAAAATCACGGCGGTTTGTCTTCCAACGGCGAATGGCTGGCCGGAGTGATGAAACGTGTCGACCTGAAGAACTGCGGGACATTGCCTGACTTCGGCAACTTCAGAGTCAGTCAGGACGAGGAGTACGACCGTTACAAAGGCGTCACTGAACTGATGCCGTTCGCGAAGGCCGTGAGTGCAAAGTCGCATGACTTTGATGACAAGGGCAACGAGACTCATACGGATTATTTCAAGATGATGAAGATCGTCCTGGACGCTGGATACTCAGGCTTTGTCGGCATTGAATATGAAGGCAGCAAGCTGGACGAGTACGCGGGCGTAAAGGCCACCAAGGCTCTGCTGGAACGTGTTCGCAGCGAACTTGGCTGAAGTCTGTCACAATTGTTCATGGAGCAAATCCTGGCCCGGCATACCCATGCCGGGCCTTTTTCGCTTGCCTCTTGAACGGTCGATCGCTTCTTGTAGCCTGGACATTCATGTCCGAGATCTTCCCAACAAGCAGCCCGTCGTCACAGATCTGCCAAACCTACTACTGCTTTGTCAGGCTTTAAAAAAAGGGGTCAGGAACCAATAGCCAAATGGCCCAGAGGGTGCTCCGCACTATTGGTTCCTGACCCCTTTTTTAAAGCCGACGGACATGAATGTCCATCCTGCATATGCTGCAACCACATGACGCTCGAAGACCCAGCAATTCCCGACGACGACATTGACGACGAGCCGATCAAGGGCGAACGGTTCGCATGGGCACGTCGGAATATCATGCTCACGATTGCCTACGACGGGACGAATTACCGAGGCTGGCAGGTGCAGCCGAATGGCTTATCCGTACAGGAGTGCGTCGAGAACGCCGTCGAACGACTCACGGGCGACCGACCGCGAGTCTACTGTGCCGGACGGACGGATTCCGGCGTCCATGCGGCAGGACAGGTCGCCAATTTCCCGACCAACAGCAATATTCCGATTGCCAATATCCGGCGTGGACTGCAGACGTTTCTGCCTGAAGACATCGTCATCGTTTCCGCCAGGGAAGTTTCTAAATCGTTCCATGCGACGTATTCCGCGATTCGCAAGCGTTACCGGTATGTGATCCATGATGGCGACGTCTGTCCGCCGTTCCTGAAGCACTACGTCCACCGATCTCAGAATCAACTTGATGTGAATCTCATGGCTGAGGCGGCAAATTTCCTGCTGGGGACGCACGACTTCCGTTGCTTTGAAAAGCACTTCCCGAACAAATCCACGAGCATTCGCACGATCATGGATGTGAGTGTGCAGCGAATTTCCTGCTGGCTCCCATGGACATCAACACACGACTGGATTCCAATGCACGGTCGGCGGCACGATCAACCGGAAATGCCGCTCATCGTGTTCGAAGTGATGGCGGACGGCTTTCTCTACAATATGGTACGTGCCATTGTGGGAACCCTGATGGAAATAGGACTTGGCAAACAGTTTCCGGAATCGTTGAGTGACGTGATCCGCAGCATGGATCGTTCAAAGGCAGGAATGACGGCCATGCCAAACGGCTTGTATCTGGTTTCCGTGGAATATCCGGAGGCGCTCAGTGGGAATCTATGATCGAAACTATTTCCGTGGCACTTCCGGAGGCTGGGGCTCCGGTCCGGGCGGTTGGCCGCCTGTCTGCAAGGCGATTGTGTTCATCAACATTGGTGTCTTCATCGCTCAGATTTTGTTCACGCGTCCTCCGACGATCGACGAAGTGAACCGGAATCCGTACGGCATCGATCAGGAATATGACTTTGTCGAAGCCTGGATTGAAAATCATCGAGAATCCAGGGGCGAGACACTCGAAAAGCACGAAGTGGAATCAACAGATTCCAGTGAGACCGACTCTGAAACCGGTGAGGGAAACGACGTTGAAGACGACAAATTGCGACGGGAGGGCGAGCGAAAGTATCACGAATACCTTGTCGACGCGGCGGCGATGGCACCTCGCATTTCGATCGTTCAGGATTGGCTGGAACTGGATACAAACAAGGTCAGGCAGGGACAGGTCTGGCGGATTCTGACGAGTGCTTTCTGCCATGACCGTCACGGCTTACTGCATATCCTGTTTAACATGCTGGGCTTGATCTGGTTCGGAATCGCACTGGAATACATGTACGGCGAGCGGGAGTTTCTGCGTTCTGTCTTTCAGCCGCCATCCCCGCCGGACTGGCCTATGTCGCGTTGGATTTGTGGACGGGAGAATCCGTGCCGGCCATTGGTGCATCCGGTGCCGTGATGGGTGTGCTCATGCTTTACGCCTGCCATTATCCGTATCATACGATTCGTATCTGGTTCTTCTTTCCGCTGGAAATGCGGTGGCTGGTCCTGCTGTATGTCGCCTTCGATCTGCATCCGCTGCTGTTGAGACTGGCGGGAGACGAAGTCTATACGGGTGTGGCTCATGCAGCGCATTTGGGCGGTTTGGCGTTTGGATTTGTGTACTGGAACCAACGACTGCGACTGGCTCCGCTGCTGAATTCGATTCAGAAGTTCGACTGGCGAAAAACGTTTCGCAGTAAACCGACTCTGAAGTTGCATTCGCCCAAAAAGGATACCGACAATCTACAAGACAAGTCTGCAGCGGGCTCTGTGTCCTCCGACCAGGACCGAGTCGACGAGTTACTGATCAAAATCAGCCGCGAAGGCCGCGACAACCTGTCCGCCGAGGAACTGGAAGTCCTCAATCAGGCCAGTGAACGACTGCGGCGAAAAAAACACTGAATTCCCCGAACCATTTCCGGTGGCGCGTGTCCAGTCCGACAGAGAGTTTTCGCAACCGTACGTTCTGATCCCTTTCACTTGTTGCTCGTCGTATGTCATGAGCCGGTGACAGGTGGATTTCACGCCGAAGAGGCGACAGGAACGTAATTCTGCCGCCGGAATTCCTGTCGGTCGATCTGACGATTCTGTAAGACGGCTACCGCCCGGATGCTGGACTTGCTTCCCTCCGCGGCCAATACTTTCTCCCCAACAGCATTGCGAGCAACATCGCAAGATCGGGATCTGCGATTCACAAAGTGGTGATCGCTTCTACTGAATCAATCGTTGCTTTGCCATCTCCCGATTTTGCATCAGCACCCGCCACGACGGGGCACAAGGAAAAATATGAGCGACGCTCAACAAACGTCATTTGAAGATCAAATCCAGGCCGCAGTCAACGCTGTCGATTACCGACCGGTGACTCAGGCCATTCTTGTCAGGTCGCTTGATGTCAAGAAGAAGGCACTCCGCGATTTTCGCGATTCGCTGGCCAATCTCATTGAGGCCGGAAAAATTCGACAGGACAAACAAGGTCGTCTGAGACCGCAGGGCTCTTCCGGACTGGTGTCCGGCGTGCTGCGAAAAATCAGCAGCGGTGCCGCATTCGTCATCCCGTCCGAACGGTCGAAAGATCTGAAAGACCCAAAGGAGGCGGATATTTATATCTCGGCTCGCGACGTTCGCGATGCACAATCGGGCGACGATGTCCTCGTTCGACTGACGGAGAAGCGGCGTTCCAGTGGCCAGCGCTGCGGAGTGATTGAAAAAGTTGTCGATCGTGCGACCAGCGTCTTTGTCGGAACTTATTCTGAGTCCGGAGGTCAGGGTTTTGTACGTGTTGATGGAACTGTCTTCGGGGCTGCAATTCACGTTGGAGATCCCGGCGCGAAGGGCGCAAAGCCGGACGACAAAGTTGTGATTGAGATGCTGCGGTTTCCGTCTCCGAATCGGGCGGGCGAAGCAGTCCTCACGGAAGTTCTGGGTCAGCGCGGTGATCCGGGAATCGACACCATGACGGTGATTCACAGCATGGGATTGCCATACGAATTTCCGGAGCCTGTGCATGAGGACGCTCGTCGTCAGGCGGATGCCTTTGATGAGACCAATCTCAAGGGGCGAACGGATCTGACGGGTGAAACGATTATCACAATCGACCCTGTCGATGCTCGTGATTTTGATGACGCGATCTCTCTGTCGCGATCGAAAGACGGTCACTGGCAACTGGGCGTTCACATCGCTGATGTGGCTCACTTCGTGCCAGTCGGAAGCAAGCTGGATGACGAAGCGGAAAAACGCGGAACCAGTGTTTATCTGCCAGGACATGTGATTCCCATGCTGCCGGAACTGATCAGCAACGGCTTGGCCAGTCTGCAGCAGGGCCAGGTACGATTCACCAAATCGGCGTTCATCGAATTTGACGAAACCGGTACCGTGGTCGGCACCGATGTCGCGAATTCTGCGATCAAAGTCACACGCAGATTCGCGTATGAGGAAGTGATGCCGATCCTGAATCATCCAAAGAAAGAATTTGCCAATGTGACGCCGGAAGTCCGCAAACTGCTGCAGGACATGTTTGAACTGGCGATGCTGCTTCGCCGTCGTCGATTCGCACACGGTGCCCTGCAGATGGGCATCCCGGAAGTGGCCATTGATTTTGACGAGGAGGGTGCCGTTGCAGGTGCGCATAAGCGGCATCACGACGCGAGCCATGAAATCATTGAAGAGTTCATGCTGGCGGCGAATATCGCGGTTGCCGGGCTGCTGGACAGTCGCGGGCTGCCCTTCCTGCGGCGCACGCACGGGGATCCGGATGAACTGAAGATGCGAAACTTTCAGCAGTTCTGTCAGGGCCTTGGGCTTACGCTGAAGAAGTCACAGGATCGAAAGGAAATTCAGGAACTCATTCGCAGCGTCGAAGGAAAGCCAGAAGAACGAGCGGTCAACTTCGCGCTGCTGCGAAGCATGCAGCAGGCCGTGTACTCACCCGATGACACCGGGCATTATGCACTGGCGGAAGCAGACTATTGCCACTTCACCAGCCCCATTCGAAGATATCCGGATTTGACCGTGCATCGACTGATCGGCCAGATTGCGGCCAAACGATCGCCTTCGCCGCAGCCGGTACCGGAGCTGATCCTGCTTGGAAAGCATTGCTCGATCACAGAACGGCGTGCGGAAAAAGCTGAACGCGAACTGATCCGCATCAAGATGCTGCGGTACATGGCTGAACGCATCGGCGAAGAGATGGATTCCATCATCACCGGCGTCGAAAGTTTCGGTATGTTCTGTCAGGGTGTGACGATTCCTGCAGAAGGGCTGATTCATCTGAGTTCGCTCAGCGATGACTTTTATGTCTTCGATCAGGCGACTCGCCGACTCACAGGAAGTCGCACGCATCGTGAGTTTCGGTTAGGTGATCCGATCCGCGTGGTCGTGGCAGCAGTCGATATTGATCGACGGCAACTGGATTTGCGAGTTGCGGATTCTTCACCGGGCAGCAGCGGAAAGAAGGCCAGACCAGCTCCCGGTCACGAGCATCGTCGTTCCGTTCATCCGGCAGGCAAGAAGCAGCGAAGTCCCGATTCGTCAGCAAATCATCGCGGTGGAAAGAAACCAAAGGGGGCACCGAAGAATCCGAAACGTGGACGGAAACGCTGAGGTGCAGCACGACCACTCACTGCGCCAGACCAGCGATGGCCAGCGCAGCTTGTTAGTCTTCCGGTTTATTCAGATTCAACAATGTCGATAGCGTGGGATCGATCTCGCGAAGGTCCTCAACCGGAACTTTGACTGTGGAGACTTCTTCAAAAGAATACGGACGCAAACGCTCTGATGCCAGAAGCGATTGAACGACAGCCAAAACTTTTGGGCGGTAGACTGACGCCAGCGGATGACAGTACCGAGCGTCGAGGACCGCGATGTCATGATGACCGAGCCGCTGAAACATTTCACGCACGAAATCCGGAATCAGAAGCGGGACATCACAACTTGTGGCGTAGATCGCATCAACGAAGTCCGGCATTGAACGCAGTCCGGCAGCGAGTCCTTCAGAGGTCCTCGATCAGGGCGTGCATCCCGAGTGATAATCACCGATGTCGGAAGTTCCGGCAACTTCTGCTCCGGGGCGGCCACAACAACCACGGCTGCAGGATCGACAACCATGCTGACAATCCGCACCACTCGCTGCAGCATCAGTTCGGGACCAAACGGCAAAGTCGCTTTGTCTCGTCCCATGCGGCTCGACTTGCCACCGCACAGAACAATTGCACCTTTTTTCATATCGACTCTGAGATCCATGCAGACTGGGAATTGTGATGAATGGAGTGAGAAGTTAGTCTTTTACTCTGACTATTGCACGCAGGGTGCTCAACGACGGACACACTTCGGGATAATCGGTTCATGGCCATCACGCTCACCTACAACGCGCAGACTTCAGTTCCGGTGGAAATCGAAGGATTCACACCGAACTGGGCCTGCGACAAATCCGTTGCCGAAATTGAGCGATTCGAGATTTTCGACGGGAACCGGAGAATCTCGATGGCGGAGATGTTCACGGTGACAGGCGATGCCAGTGACAGCGAAATCAACTTCGAAGGCAATCTGTCCGGCGTCCATTGGATCGGCGCGCACATGACCAGTGGCGTGGTGAGAATTCACGGGCCGGCCGGACGTCATATCGGCAGCCAAATGAGTGGCGGTGAAATTATCGTCCATGGCGACGCCGGAGGTTGGGTTGGTGCCGAAATGCGAAAAGGACTGATTCATGTCAAAGGAAATGCCGGACACCTGACCGGGGCTGCGTATCGTGGATCCGCAAAGGGTATGACAGGCGGAACCATTTTGGTGGATGGAAACGCGGGCAACGAAATTGGTCTGACGATGCGCCGCGGTCTGATTGCCATCGGCGGTTCTGCCGGTGACATGCTTGGCTTCAATATGATTGCAGGAACTGTGGCTGTGTTTGGTGAATGCGGCATCCGACCTGGTGCCGGAATGCGTCGGGGAACTCTGGCATTGTTCGGCCCAAATCCACCGCAGCTGCTTCCAGGTTTTCGATATGCTTCCACCTGTCAGCCGCAGACCGTAAGATTGATGCTGAAAACATTGATAGACAAAGGCTTTCGAATTGATGAGACGCTGATGAGGTCAGAAGTTGATCTCTACCACGGCGACCTGGTGTCCGTCGGCCGGGGCGAAATTCTGTTTCGCCATAAAGCAGCGGCTTAGTTGGACTGTCCCATATTTGCGGTTTATTGGTGTGTCCAGAGGGTCGGGTGTGTCAGAGGGTCGGGAGTCTTTTTTGGGGGGAAAGGCCGGCGTTTTTCAACAGGCAACACTCCAAAAAAGACTCCCGACCCTTTCCTTCATCGAACATAGGACAGTCCAACTAGCCAGACGGCGACAGCGAGAAACTCATTCCTCGCAGATCCTGCCGTGTTTGATCTTCCGACAACAATGTGATGAAGGCCCGAACGGCCGTCCGCTCGGTTCGCGCCGTTGGAATTACGAAGTCATACTGCTCGTTCTGAAACGGAATAAACGCCAGATGACTCGATCTGGCGGCAGCTTCGATGGCCACACCCCAGTCAGCACGGTGCTGAATAAGGGCCGCACAGACTGCACTGTGGTTGCCGGGCTGGACGGCGTAGCCGGCAGGCTTTGCTCCCCCCAGCACTCGATCGATCAGAATTCGCGTTCCACTGCCCTGATTGCGGTTGACCATCATGATCGATGAATCACTTATCGCGATTGATACGATCTCCGGAAGTGTTCTCCCATCAAATCGAGTATCACCGCGTCGAAAGACGATTCCCTGGCACCGGCCATAGCCTTCGACCAGCGTCACTGCGTCATTCAGGAACGGGCGATTATAGATTCCGGAATCGGGGTCCAGCAGATGAATCCCGGCGATGTCGCATTCGCCACGCTTTGCCGCCAACAGGCCAGCGGAACTACCGACTGTCAGCAGCTTCGAACGGATGCCGCGGCGCTGAAGCTGAGTGAGCAGATAGTCGAGCCCGGCACAGTGACTGCCGATGACGATCAAATCCGCCAACTCCAAACCACGTCCGATCAGACGAACCTGAACCTGTTCGCCGGCATTGACGATCTCAGTCTGGCGAGGAATTGTGACAAAACCATCTGCGCGGCTGAAAGTCGTGACTGAGCCGGAGCCTTTACCCATGGGAAAGGCTGACAGTCCATGGTCTGTTCTGACAAGTCCCACAAGGAGATATTCAGTTCGCCCGACTTCGGAATTTGTACGGATCGCCATCGACGCAGTCACGAATTCGTGAAACTCCAGGGGCCTTCCGGCGAGCAGTCGAATCACCGGGGCCACGAATTCATGAAACGTGAAGATTGCCGACGTCGGAAATCCCGGCAGTATGACGATCGGTTTTCCAGAGGTGACCGCCATGCAAATGGGCTTGCCTGGCTTCAATGCAACCCCATGGACGACGATGCCAGGGTCGTCGAATTCCGCGACGACACGATAGCATAAGTCTCCTTTACCTTTGCTGGTTCCACCAGACAACAGGACAACATCTGAATCCTGCAGAGCCTTATGTACGCATGCTCGAAGTTCATCCGCATTGTCACGAACGATCCCGCCAAAATGCGGAGTTCCGCCTTGCTCGCGCACGGCATCGGCCAGCACCTGCGAATTGGAATCATACACGGCTGCCGGACGCATCGGCTCACCCGGAGCGATGATCTCGTTGCCAGTGGAGACAATCATGACGCGAGGCCGACGCCAGACCTTAACGAATTCCTGTCCCAATGCTGCCAGCACGCCCGTCTCACGGCTGGTCAGAACAGTGCCCGTTCGCAACACTGTTTCGCCGACGGCGATATCGGTCCCCGCAAACGAAATTCCGAAGCCGGGTGTGACAGCGCGACGCACGAAAACCCGGGCCTCCCGTTCTTCAGCATGCTCAACCATCAGCACGGCATCGGCACCGCGTGGCAACATACCGCCGGTGGCAATCGAAATGGCTTGCCCCTGTTGAATCCGGACCGACGACGCCGTCCCGGCTTCCAGCGATTGTGGCAGCTGAAGAATCGATTTCGGAGCCATCTCACTGGCACCAAATGTGTCTGCGGCCTGTACGGCGTAGCCATCGAAGTTGGAGCGATCGAATGCCGGCACATCGAACTGTGCCAGAACGTCAGTGGCAAGCACTCGTCCCAGCGATTTGCGAGTTGAAACTCGCTCTACACCCAGCGGCTGAAGATTCAGTGCCGAGCGAAATCGCCGCTCCGCTTCGTCTCGGTCGATCACGTTAAGGAATTGTTCCTGATCGGACATTGACTGTCACACTAAATCCCGCAGATGAAAATGGTGCTTTCCGAGTTTGCCGCCATAGTTGCCAGCCGTAATTCGAATGACATTGGGTGATGCGGCGGCAGCGTGCAGACCACGCTTCATCGCCGACTGAACCGCGTCAAACGAAAGTCCGTCAATCACGATTTCGTAGACGGCATGGCAATTCGCCGGAAGTTCTGTCTTTGTCAGCCCTCGCAAGGTCGGGCAGTAAGCATCGTTCGTGCTGGCCTTGAGCTTCGGATACCGCGAACCGACCTTGCTGCCCGAACGCACGATGCCGCCGGGAAACGGAAGCGCGACATCAACTCCCGTTCCAATCGCTGTAACAGCTGCTTCAGCAGCTGCCAGTGCTGCGGCGGCGTTTGTTCCGCAGATCAGCAGGTTGCCGCCAGCGACTCCCGTGACAGTTCCGAAGTAGTCTTCACAAACAAATTCACCATCCATTGTCGGGATTCGCCAGTAGCGACGATTGTCAAATTTCTTGGCGATCTGAAAACCATCACCGAAGTAGCGAATGCCACCACCGACGCGGATTTGCTTTTCCTTCGGGCAATCGCTGATTCCGTTGTAACATGCCGTCGTCGGGCATGTCAGCACGCACTGACCTACCCGGCTTTGAAGTGCCTTTCCCAGGGCATCGGTGCTGAATCCAAACACGAGCACCGAGACACCGGGTCGACCGTCCGGAGTTTCTTCCTCCGCAACAGCACGTTCAATCGCGGCTTCAACATCACAGGCGATGACGCTGGTCGCATTTCCGCACATCACTGTCGCGGCGGTGGTTGCCCAACGCGCGTTGTCAGCCGTGATGATCAGGCGAGCGGCCTTTATGGGAAACGCTTCAGCAAACGTGTCGAAGATCTCGACACCGTTCAATTGAAGGGATGTTAACTGTGTCTCGGTCATCAGAGTACTCGTGATAGGTTGGACATTCCTGTCCGATTTGTTGCGGTGTGATCGACACAGCACTCGCCGCCGGTGTTTTCCTGCTGTCCTCAGTTGCACACAGGTGGCTACGTCCTTCCTTTTACACATTCCGTGTTTTCAGGCCATGTCAGATGGTCGGAATCACACACGATTCATGCAGGTAGCTCAAATCCACCGGATAATTTCTCCAGCGGATGGAATAGTACTTTTCGAACCACTCCTGAATGTCCGGTTCAACCTCATGGTCATAGCTCGGTGAGACATGCAGAGTCTTGCCAATCAGCGTTTCGCGGATTTCGCTCTGCTCCACGAGGACACGGCCAGACTTAATCACCACGCGAGGCAACTCGAACATGATTTCCTTGTTCTCGTGAGGCGTGTAGATCGTAATATCTGCGTCCGCGCCAACTCCGAGATGACCCTTGTTCTTCAGGCCAAGGATTTTCGCGGGACCGGCACGAGTGATGATTGCAATTTCGTTGAGCGTATATTCCCGATCGATGTCCCACAGCGTCGATCGCTGACGTATCTCCGGCGGACACGTTTTCAGGATATCCTGCCGATACGTCCGGTCCATCAGGAAGCGGATAATCTGTGGATAGGCGAGGAACGAGCCACCGTTTGGATGATCCGTACTCATCACGACTTGCCACGGATTGTTCACCAGCAGATACCACTCAAGTCCGATCGCCCATTGAAGGGAATGCACCAGCGATTTGTTGCGATATTTGATGGGCGTGATCCCGCAACCGGATTCCATTTCCGTGTCGCTGCTGAACCATTTGCCGCCGTAAACCTTGGAAAGAAAGTATCCCAGGGGTCCGTCACCCGTCATGCTCGTCGTTTCACCGAACAGCACCTGACCGACATCGATCGTAATGTTTGGGTGAGAGTTCACGTATTCGGCCAGCGGAACCACTTTGCTGTTGAATGTATTTTCATCGCCGTTTCCCCCACCGTAGCTGTGGAACTGAATGTGAGTGATATGGCCGCGATGGCCTTCCAGGGCTCGCATGGTTTCCAGCGTTGTATCCCAGTTGCCTGGCATGCCGAGATTGTTACAGTGAATGTGGACCGGATGCGGCAGTCCAAGCTCCGCAGCCGCCTGAGCAACTCCGCAGATGATCTGTCGCGGCGTCACATCAAAATGATCGACGTGTGAATCCAGACCACTGACGTTACCAGCCTGCTTTGATTTCCAGACTTCGACGCCGCCCGGATTGACCAGCTTCGGTGCAAAGCCTTTCGTCGATGACAGTAGCCAGCCGATGAACGCTTTCAGCTTTTGCGGCTCATTCTTCATCAGGGTCTGCATCACATAGTGATTGTTCCCCATGAGCACATAAAAGCCCTTGTCGATGCAGGGAGTGTCTTCAAACTCCTCGTGCGCGTGGCGGGCTCCCAGCGGCGGGATCGCCGCATCGAAAGCCGTCGTGTATCCCATCGCAGCGTACTTGTAGCCTGT
Source organism: Planctomycetaceae bacterium (assembly GCA_037719765.1). GTDB lineage: Bacteria > Planctomycetota > Planctomycetia > Planctomycetales > Planctomycetaceae > SXXK01. The sequence goes on along the minus strand of JBBJME010000099.1, from coordinate 3,962 downwards.
GGCAAATGTGCTGGGAACACTTCCCATGGTGCCGCTGTGAGTGATATTCGTCCGCGGCATCTGTTCGCCTCGGCGCTTTTCTTCCGGCCGCATCTGCGCGCAACGTTGACCTGGTCCTGCAATATGGCAGTGCATATCTATCCCGCCCGGCATGACGACCAGCCCGCTGGCATCAATCGTTCGTGATGGGAGCATCGAGGCGTCGATCGCGCATCGACAATGCGACCGTCAAGAATCCAGAGGTCCCGGACCTCGCCATTGATGTCGTTCAGCGGATCGTAGACGAGTCCCTGTGAGATTTTTGTATAGTCAGCTGAGGTCATTGGTGAATGCCGGAGTTCAGAGGAATTCAGTTATGGATTGTTCGTTGTTGACCCGATCCTGCGGCGAGATCCGTTTTGACCGCCTCATTCGCGGCTTGGACTTGAAAAGGGCTCAGGAACCAATAGTGCGGAGCACCCTTTGGGCCATTGCTGTGGTTCCTGACCCCTTTTCCAGGCCTTGACAGAGCACTACGCTGTGACGCCCTGAATCTTCTTGACACGTTCTTCAATCGCGGTCAGCACGTCGTAATCACTTGGGTGCGGCGACGCAAACGCCGGACGAAGTGGAATGGGAACATCGTCCATTCGATAGACCGTTCCGCCGGTGTTGATTCCATAAGTTGCCACGGTGAACGCCACCGTCGCGGCTCGAGTCGTTGGGGTCTCTTTCGTATCCAGTGCGATGAAGGGAATCGACGCCAGGTGCTCTCGTGCGGGCTGCGAAAAATTTGCCATCGGATCGCAGGCGATTGTCATTCCGCAGTCCGCTTCCCGATTCGCCAGCGTGTCCGAGGTGGTGTATTCACCGGGATTGAAACGAGGATAACCGCGGGAATGATTCACGCCAAATGGATAGCCCGTTCGCCACGCCACCACGTTGTCGGCACCCGTGACATTTCCATGACCGCGATTCGGCTTGGCGACAAATCGCGTGTGAGCGTTCATGTCTCGAGTCAGCGCCAGCAGAGCTTCACTGTTCGCATGCTTGCCGCGAGTCATCGTCAGACCCATTCCAAAGAAGATCACTCCGAACTTACAGGCCTTCATGCGATCCATCAGGTCGGTCCAGACGGAAAATTCGACACCGGTTTCCCGATGCACGAGTTCCGGATCCAGTTCAATACCCTTCGCCAGGGCACGCAACGTCCAGAGAGCCTCGAAGTCTTTTTTTGGCTTAATCTGAATGAAGATATCTGCAGCCTTTGCACTCTTCGTTCTTCGCACATCAACAATGACGCAGGTGCGATCTTTGCGACCGTTTGGAACAAACATCCCTTTCGGCATCAGGCTGTACTTTGTGAAGTGACGAGGATGGCTTTCGGCGGGATTTGAGCCCCAGAACATGATCATGTCCCCGCGATTCATGACTTCACCAAGTGAGCAGGTGACTTCGCCAACCCCCTGAAACGCCATTCCTGACGGCCCATGACACACACTCGTTGTCGTGTCAATCGTTCCGTTGATCCAGTCAGTAATGCTTACGGCGACTCGCTGAGCTTCACACGGCGAATCACTCAGACCGTAGATAATCGGATACTTGCCGTTGGTCAGGATACGCGCCGCTCGATCATAGCCCTCGTCCAGTGAGGCCGGTTGACCGTCAATCGTGCAGCTTGGTCGATCATCGTTGCTGTGATTCAGAAACCACGCCTTACCCAGAATGCAGGCCCGTTTCGCTTCGATGATGTGGTCATCTTTGACCGTCAAATCGATATCATCGCAGACACATCCGCAGAACGTGCATGTGGCATCCTGAATGACTTTCAGCTCACCCGGGATGGTTGGAGTCGGTGCATAAACCTGAGTTGAAGCGCTGGTCATGAGATTTCACTTTCAAAGCTGCTCTTGTCCAAATTTCTCGTTGAATCGGATCGGGTTCAGCATGTCAGCCTGGAGAATCAATTCCCTGCTTTTTGAACCAGTTCCATTGTCACTTCCATCCCTTTGCTGGTCGGCATCCCCGAACCGTGAGTGTCGCCGGTCATCAGTTTGCTGGAGATATCTCCGTAGGCGATAAACAGCAACCCTTCGGGCAATTCATCCTTCCTGGCCGTTGTGATACAGACCTCAACCGTCTGACCTTCTTCTCCCGTCAACCGCACTCGATCACCGTTGGACAATCCCAGTCTGGACATATCTCCCGGAGCCACCTGCAGCGAGTTGATTTCGTTTTGGTATTTGTCCTGGAATTTGCCTTCGCTGATACCACAGCCCTGATCAGTCGTTCGACCAGGAATCAGAATAAATGTTTCAGACATTCGGAATATCACAGTCCAGTTCAGGAAAGAGCCGGTCGACTCGTGGGAAGTTTCAGCAGAAATGACCGCTCAGAATCTGCTTCTTACAGTGTTTGTGGACCTTCGTCGATAGTGGCTGATCTGCTGCGTCAACACTTCCCGAACAATTGGTAGATGGCGGATTATACCCTGCCTTCGCACACGTCGGTGCCGATCACAACGAATTTTGATGAAACCAGTCATTCCGGCAACCATCCATCCTCTGTCCATCCACGAGTCAGGTTATACGCTGTGATGAGAGACTTCAGTCGCTCGGCCGATAAACTTGCGCGAGCGTCCTCAGGAATCGGGGTTTGCAGCATTCGCTGTGGCAGAGTGTCTTCATCCGGTGTCCATCCCGCCAGAATATTGAAGCGTTTCTTCGCTGTGACGATTCGTTGAGCGGTCTCGCGAAGTTCCCCTGCCGTCACATCCCAGCCCGTGACCAGTCGCAGGATTTCGGCCGATTCCTCAAAAAATTCGGTAAAGATGCCTCGCAGAAACTTGCAAAGAATCAGCGAATCCATCAGCGCTGCTTTGTCTTCTGTTTCAACCGCCAGATGAGCTGACTCAGGCCCCACATTGCGACGATCAACTGCTTCCGAAAAATCGACCTCATACGCTCCGGAGCGATTGTGGTCCGCTCCGCGAGAACCCACCGCGAACCCCAGCGCCATCATTTGCAAACCCCGAGGATCGTAGCCGGGAAGTTCCAGCCCTTTGACCTGTGGTGCAAAGCTGATCGAATCGCAACCGATCTCCATCGCCATGCCACGGCTTCCCATCGCCAGCAGTCGGCCAATCCCTTCGCCACTGACAATCAGGTCCAGCGCTCGCAGTAATGCGTGACCATCGCCGAATCGCAGCCACGCAGCATCCAACAGGCCTCGCTCAACGCATTCCATCGCAAAACCAATTGTCCCGCCAGCACTGATCGTATCGAGCCCCGCTTCATCACAACGCCGTGACGCTTCCAGCACAATTTCTGAATCGTCGATTCCGCAAAGTGGCCCCAGCGCAAACAGATTCTCATACTCCAGCCGCACCGATCCGCCGCCGCTTTTCAGGCTGTAAAGATGTTCGCAGCCAATCGTACAGGCCGCGCAGGACGCTCGAGTGCGATCCCGAGCGACACTGAGTTCTTCCGGTGAAATCGCGCCAGCACCAGCAAAGCTTCCCTGCTGAAAGTTACGCGTCGGCAGAACATTCAGGCGATTGAACGTCAACAGGTTCGATGCCGTCCCCAGTTCACGATACTTAGCAGTCGCCGGACCAAATGACTTCTCAGACAACTGCTTCGCCAATGCGACCAGCCCCGAAGCATTCGCCCATTTGACTCGCTGAGTTCCACGTACCGCAACCGCCTTGATATTCTTCGACCCCAGCACAGCGCCGCTGCCGCCTCGACCCGCATGCCGACCATCATGAGAAATCGTGGCATAGCGAACCAGTCGCTCTCCGGCCGGGCCGATCGTCGCCGTTTGAAAATCCGCTCCGAAGCGGCCGCGAAGTCGTTCCTGAGTTTCGCGATTGGAGAGCCCGGCAAGATCTTCTGCCGATTCCAGACGCACCTGCTGATCGTCAATCACAAGCACCGACATCCGGGTGGCCCGGCCAACCAGCAGAATTGCGTCGTGCCCCG
>JBBJME010000314.1:0-7626 GCA_037719765.1 Planctomycetaceae bacterium | reverse complement strand
CGTGCAGATACCGCATTTCCTCGCTGTCGGCATCCGGTTTGTAGAACGGCAACTTGTCAATTTCCGCATCGCTGATCGGAATGCTGAATCGTGTCCGAAACGCCTTCAAAGCAACTTCGGCGATCTTCTTCTGGTTATGTGCGACATTCTGCCCTTCGCCTGCATCGCCCAGACCGTAACCCTTCACAGTCTTGGCCAGAATCACGGTCGGAGCCCCCTTGTGATTGACGGCAGCGTGATACGCTGCGAACATCTTTTCCGGATCGTGGCCACCTCGTCGAATCGTCTGCAATTTTTCATCGGAAAGATGTTCGACCATTTTCAGTACTTCAGGATCCGCACCGAAGAAGTGCTGACGGATATATTCACCCGACGACACTGTATACTTCTGATACTGGCCATCTACGACTTCTCCCATGCGTTTGACGAGCTTCCCGTCTTCGTCTGCATCGAGAAGCGGATCCCAGTCCGAGCCCCAGACAACTTTGATGACATTCCAGCCAGCGCCACGGAAGGCCGCTTCCAGTTCCTGAATGATCTTGCCGTTGCCCCGCACGGGCCCATCCAGCCGCTGCAGATTGCAGTTGATGACCCAGGTCAGGTTGTCGAGATTTTCACGAGATGCCAGCGTCAGCGCGCCGAGCGATTCCGGTTCGTCGCATTCGCCGTCGCCAAGATACGCCCAGACGCGGGATTTGGACGTATCCAGCAATCCGCGATGTTCCATGTATCGCAGAAATCGAGCCTGGTAGATGGAACAAATCGGCCCAAGCCCCATCGAGACCGTCGGAAACTGCCAGAAAGTCGGCATCAGCCATGGATGTGGGTAGCTTGACAGGCCGATCCCAGCGGGCAGTTCGCGGCGGAAATTGATCAGATGTTCTTCTGTCAAACGACCTTCCAGAAACGCCCGCGAATACATCCCGGGCGACGCATGCCCCTGGAAGTAGACCATGTCGCCCGTGTGATTTGAGTTGCGAGCATGGAAAAAGTGATTCTGTGCCACTTCGTATAACGTGGCCGACGACGCAAACGTCGAAACATGCCCGCCCACGCCGTCATAGTACTTGTTGGCCCGGACAACCATGGCCATTGCGTTCCATCGGACAATGTTCTTGATGCGGCGTTCCATTTCCCGGTTGCCGGGGAATTTCACCTGATCCGAGTGGTGGATCGTGTTGATATACGGTGTGTTGGCCGTGAACGGCAACATCACCCCGCGGGCATAGGCGCGTTCCTGCAGGTGGACAAGCAGTTCGCGAAGCTTTTCGGGCCCATAGCGGTGCAGGATGTCTTCGAGTGATTCGTACCAATCATCAAGCTCTTCCGAGCAATCCCCGAAACCGTATCAAGAACAGCCTGATCCAACATTCTTATCCCCACAGATAAAATTCTGACACTTTGTATATTCGCGGACAATCGTGGCCCGGGCATCCATTTTTGCAGTTTTGCTGTCACCGGGACAGTGTCGCCGGATTTCCAGACGCGGCGGATTGTAGGTTTGTACTCAAACCCATTCAATGCGGGGTCTGACCGACACGCGATTCTCTCAAAAGAGCGGGGAAATCATGGAACGAAGGGAGGCAGTCATAACGATCGTGCTGAGAACACGGCTGAGACGCGGTCAGCCGTTACGAGAAAGCCGGTTTTCCAGGCAAGTACCGGTTTCGCCAAACGATAAGCGTCAAAGAACAGCGCCGGATCGACACGGTGGAACTTTGTTTTTGGGAGAGTTGATTCAATGCTGCCGATCGTGGGAATCATCATCGTATTGGGCTCGGTTCTGACCGGGTTCTCAATGGCTGGTGGCCATATGCATTCATTGATTCACCCTTCTGAAATTGTGACCATCGGTGGTGCCGCTCTGGGCGCAATGATCTGCAGTTCACCGCCGAAAGTGCTGAAAGACGTCATGAAGGGGCTGATCACGCTGTTGAAAGGAGGCAACGTCGGTAAGCAGACATACAATCAGGCATTCAAGCTGCTCTATGAGCTGTTCAGAGTCGCCAGACGAGACGGAATGCTGGCCTGGGAAACCGTCATCAGCGAAGGCCACAGCCATGCCACATTTCAGAAGTATCCAAAGATTTCAAACGACCATCATCTGATGGAGTTCGTCACCGGCGCTCTTCAGGGGGCGATGGAAGGAAATGACGGGCCCAGCCTGCAGGCGTTGCTGGATGCGGAGATTCATGTCTTTGAAAATGAACACCATGATGCGGTTTCAGCGCTGACGCGGACGGCCGACGGTTTGCCAGGGTTCGGGATCGTCGCGGCGGTGCTCGGGATCGTCGTGACGATGGGGGCCATTGGTGGCCCCGTGGAAGAAATCGGTCACAAGGTCGGTGCGGCTCTGGTCGGGACCTTTCTGGGAATTCTGCTGTCGTATGGACTGATTGGACCGCTTGCCGGTGCGCTGGATGGTCTCGGCCATGCCGAAGCTGCGTTGCAAAAGACGATTGCTGCAGCCATTGTTGGTTTTGCCGGTGGAGGTTCACCCAGATCCGTGATGGACAATGTTCGACGCGGATGCGGAACGGCCGTTCGTCCGACGAGCAAAGAGCTGGATGAAATGCTGAAGGAAGTGGACGCACAAAAATAGCGAAGCACCAATGACCAATTTCGAATGACCAATGAATCGCAGGAACATCGTAATGGCGTTGGCTCTCGGCGTTGTTAACAGATTTCTGAAAACAGTGACCGACGGCTTTCGTCGTTCCGCTGAGCAAACTGCAGGAGAATTCTGACATGGCAGGTGGCGGTGGTGCATGGAAAGTGGCATACGCAGACTTCGTCACAGCCATGATGGCGTTCTTCATGGTGATGTGGCTCGTTTCACAGGACCAGAAGGTCAAAGATTCCGTCGCCAGGTATTTCGTGGACCCCGTGGGTTTCAGTCTGTCCGGATCTTCCAACCGCCCTGCCGATTCCTCCGGGTTGTTTGAATCAGAATTAAATGGCCAGGTGCCAGGCGCTTAATGCCGTTCTTCGGTGGGAGGTCGCGGCTCGATGCGATCCCGCGAGAATATGGAAAACGAAACCGGTCTGGTTGCCGATTCCATCATGGAAGAACCCGGCACATCCCAGCGCTGGCAGGATGAGGCAAAAAAACAGCTGGAATCGGCGAAACATGTTCCCGCCGTCCGTGAAGGCACAATTTCTGAACGCGAAGCGGCTAAGGTTCTCCTTGCCCGTAAGATGCGAGAACAAGTCACCGCCGAAGCCATGAGCAGCACCCAGGGCGTCTATCAGGATCTGGTCTCGACGTCTCTCAACCGCGTCGATTTTGAAGAACTTGCCGAAGAAGTCATCCGCACCAGCATTGAATCACGATAACGACGGATCTGCCGCGGCGCCTTAGTGGACGCACTTCATCCGAGATCCATCAGTTTTCTGTCTTCCCTGGAGGCTGACGCCAGCCCGTCGCTTCGACGCGATTGAGCCCTGTTTCAATGTCATTCCCCTGATAAAACGACAGCCAGCCTCGCAGGCGTTGAGTTTCACCAGGAGCACAATCCGGAAACTTCGGATCTGAATGCAGACAAGGACAGGGAGCATTTCCCCAAGCGCGGTGAATCGGATCCCAGCCGCTGATGATCCAGCGAGTCCCGTCCAGTGATCCGGCCACTGCGTAACCGTCTGCAAACTTTTTGTTGTCGTTCGTCTGTTGATTGAAGCCTTCGGCCCCCTTGAGCATCACGCAATTCTGAACTCGCAAATCACTGAGCAACTCAGCCGTACCGTTCTTCAGAAACATCGTCATGGCAATATGATCAGACATCGCTTTCGCCGTCGTGCCGAAGTCGATGCCGTTGGGCAGGCGTCGCTGCATTTGAAAACTGCCGTCGTCCATGTGTTGCCACTCCTGCTGTTCCAGTGGCATACGCTGAAGATCCCAGATCGTATTCACATGCGTGTGCGCCAGATACGTGAGCCCCAGATTGGACCAGATCGCTTCGGGAACATCCATCACGACGTAGCTGTGATCATCCCATGGACAGAAGACGCTGAGTTTCGTTTCACGTTGCGGGTCGACGGCACCATCCAGAAATCCAATCCGCGGATGCCGACCGCCTGGATAAGGCAGCATCAGCAAATGATCGGCTGGGCGCGGTGGTCGATTGCCGTCGGAGATACTGAACTTCGACAGTTGGGCCTCGAGTTGTGTTACGTTCAGCCCCGTCACCTGCTCCATCTCCGCCATGGAATACCGATGGTGCCAGAGCATATTCTCCAGCCACACACGAAGTTCAGCATCGTCCTTTGCGATTCGACGCTGACCATCTCCTGCATGAATCAATCCTGCACCTGCAATGAATGGGATCAACATCAGCAGGCAATGACCTCGAAGCAGTCCTGGCATCACGATGGCTCTCGTTGTGAAAACATGAAAGGCGTAAAAATGAGGGCTTAAGAAAGGGGTTCAGGAACGAATAGCGAAATGGCAACCTTGTGAGACATGCCGCAGCAAGGCGATCTTTGACAATGGTGTGGGCCCGGCCAGATACCAATTGGCGGCGACAGGAACAACCAGAGGTTTTAAGCCGCATGACTTAACTGCAAGCGAAAACTGCGACTGCAAGAGTGGTCGCCCTACCACTTTTTGTCGCCCTTTCCGGCCACTGTTGTCATGCTCTGACAGCTAAGTCTACCCTTTGGTAGGGTTGACAAAAATGCGCCCGAGTGGATTCGAACCACTGACCTACCGCTTAGAAGGCGGTTGCTCTATCCAGCTGAGCTACGGGCGCTTTGCCAATTAAAACACAGGTGATTTGCCTTTTCCAGTGAACTTAAGAACAATGGCTTTCATTCTTTCTACGCCTTGTTCTACGCCTGTTCACTGAAAGGGCTTCATTGTGACAACTCAGCAAACGAAACCGTCGAAACCACATCCCGATTTTCCATTGTATGCTCATTCAGCGAAAGTCTGGGCTAAAAAGATTCTCGGAAAAGTTTGGTACTTTGGACCATGGAACGATCCGCAGGGCGCTCTTGAAAAGTATCTCGCAAAGAAAGACACCATTCTTGCCGGTCGAGATCCAAGAAAATTGGCGGGCGTAGCAGGCGTAGATTCAAATTCCGCCTGCACGGTCAAACTGCTGGTCAATTCTTTCCTGAATGCGAAGCGGTCGCGAATGGATTCAGGGCAGCTGTCCATGAAGATGTTTCAGCAGTATCACGAAGCGTGCAAACTGACCGTCGATTGTTTTGGGAAGGATTCGCAGGTCGCAGCGATCAAGCCAGCGGACTTTTCAAAGTTGCTGGCATCGTTTCCGAAGACGTGGGGTTTGTCGATGATCGGCGGCAACGTCGGCAGGATTCGCAGCGTGTTCAAGTTTGCATCCGACGAACAACTGGTCGATCGTCCCGTGGTTTTCGGCAACAACTTCCAGCGGCCGACCAAACTTCAGAAGCGGCGCGACAAGCAACAGAAACTTTCGGAACGCGGTCGCCTGGACTTCACAGCGGCGGAGGCTCGGTTGCTGCTGGAAAGGGCGAACGGTCCCACAATGAAAGCCTGTATCCTTCTCGGGCTGAATGCGGGATTCGGCAACACGGATTGTTCCAGCCTGACAACGCGGGTTGTGGATCTGAAAAGCGGATGGATCGACTATCCAAGGCCAAAGACGGGGATTGCACGGCGTGTTCCATTGTGGCCAGAGACTTCGGCGGCGATATCGGCGGCAATGGCAGTCAGGCCGATTCCGAAAGATGCCTCGCACGATTCGCTTTGCTTCCTGACTAGGTTCGGAATGCCATTGGTGTGGGACCGAATGAAGGACGGGGACGCAAAGACATACATGCAGGTCAACAATCTTACCCTGACTTTCGGGCGGTTGCCCGCAACTTGAACTGCACAAGGCCGGTCACAACTTCTATTCCCTGCGACGATGTTTTGAGACGGTCGCAGGCGAAACCGCTGACCAGGTCGCAGTGAATGCCATCATGGGGCACGAAGATCAGTCAATGGCGGCAACGTATCGTCAGAACATTGACGATAGCCGGTTGAAAGCCGTGACCGATTACGTTCACGACTGGCTGTTGGGAAAGACCATCATCACGACGACAGCAAATCAACTTTTGCAATAAATGAAGTCGTTTTTCTGTCAAGTTTGTCATCCGGTCGATCTACGACATTGCAGCATCGGGATGATACACCAAAGTGTTTTTTTATCCTCGGATGAGTGTTGACTCTGGTGGATATTCACCGTCTGCAAGCAAGCCGGGACTGTGTGTTGCTGACTGGCAGCAGCGGAACCTGGACATTGAAATTTGCCGTTTCGAGCCGGTCACGAAATCTGACTTTGCCTGGCCCACAGTCCCGAGTACGTGCGAGGCGAGCTGTCATTACAAATGCACTACAAGCACAGGAACCGGATTCCGGCAGTCACCTGTTCCACATTGTGGACCTGCGGTTCAATGCTCGCAGCGAGCCGTCAGGCGTTCATTGACGGCATCGCATCAAGGAACAGGTGACGTGCTTGCCTGCGCCGCCCGCGTGGATTATCGTATGAAGGATGCATGGCGTACGGGAGTTTATTTCGATTGTCTGCAGGCTGGCATCGTGGCGAGGGAAATCGTAATTGTGCCAGGCATTCATTGAGCAAAACAACAATGACAACTCTCCCCGCCTACGACGCCTTTCTCAGTTACAATTCGCTCGACCATGCCGTCGTCGAACGCATTTCCAGGGAGCTTGGCACACGGCAGTGTAAGTGCTTTATCGATCGCTGGTATTTGCAGCCGGGACGCGACTGGGTGGACGCTCTTGAGCAGGCCCTTAGTTCGAGTCGTTCCGTCGTGATGTTTATTGGCCCGAACGAAATGGGACGCTGGCAGCAGCGAGAACGGGCGTGGGCTCTGGATCGTCTGGCCGGTGCCACAAATTTCCCCGTCATTCCCGTGCTGCTGCCAGGTTGCCAGCCACCACTGGGGTTCATGAAGCAATTGATGTGGGTCGATTTGCGAAATGATCCCGTTAATGCGGAGCAACTGGATTTTTTGGCTGCGGCGATTCGCGGTGAGACGATCGATCGGAGTGGGAAACCAGAACCACGAGCTACCATCTGTCCGTTCCGCGGACTGCTGGCATTTCGCGAAGAGGACGCTGAATTCTTCTTTGGACGTCAGACATACACCAACGATCTGGTCAGTCTGGTCAAACAGCATCCGCTGGTGGCCGTTGTCGGGGCATCGGGGAGTGGGAAGTCATTAGTTGTTCGAGCAGGTCTTGTCCCTCAGTTGCGGCATTCGGACGACGGTACGGTCTGGGACATCTTGACGATGATTCCCAAAGACAATCCACTGCATTCACTGGCCGACGTGTTCCTCCCACTCGTCGAACCCGATTTGTCCGGAATCGATCTGATCGAAAAACGCAACGCACTGGCTGAGAAACTGGAGCATCGCCGAGTCCCGCTGTGGGATCTGGCTGTCGAAGGGCTGCGGCAGCAGAAGGGCACGCAACGACTGCTGCTGGTGGTTGACCAGTGGGAAGAAATTTATACGAACTGCAAGAGCGAGACTCAACGGCATCGTTTCATTGAAGAACTGCTCGACGCCACCTCGCGCACCGGGTCCCCGCTCTCGGTTGTGTTCACGGTCCGTTGGGACTTTTATGGCGAG
>JBBJME010000313.1:0-7657 GCA_037719765.1 Planctomycetaceae bacterium | reverse complement strand
GACACAAAATGATGCGCGCAAAATGCGCAGTTGTTGAAAAGAAAGGATCTAAATCGGTTTTCGAAAACCTGAAGCAAAGTTCAAAGAACTCTGGTGCGTTGCATTAAGATTACCAAATTCCGAATTCTCACGAATCCGGCTACTGTTGCGTCGCGGCCGCGCGAATTCGATTGAGTGCGGTGGAACTCGCGCTATGAAAACAAGGGCGCAATGATCTGCCCCGCGCTGACTTGATGCGGTCGTCCCAGGCGGTCTGTCATCGTGCCCTCGGGATCGATTCCCAGTGCGGTGAAGATGGTGGCTCCCAGATCGGCCGGATACCAGCCGCGAGTCGCCGGATACGCCGCCTGATCGTCGCTGGCCCCGATCACCTGACCTCCGCGAACCCCTGCACCGGCGAACACGGCGGAGAACACGCCGGACCAGTGATCTCGTCCGCCGCCGGGATTGATCTGCGGCGTACGGCCGAATTCGCCCACGGCGACGACCAGCGTCGTGTCGAGCAATCCGCGTTCGTCCAGATCTGTAGAGCGCGAAAGCCCTGATCGAACGGCGGCAGCAGGCGGTTCTTCAGCTGTCCAAAGTTGTCGCCGTGCGTGTCCCAGTTGTTCATTGTTCCCATATTCGCCTGAATGATGGGCATCCCCGCTTCGACAAGTCGTCGGGCCAGCAGCAGCGACTGACCAAAGGAATGGCGACCGTAGCGATCCCGCACTTCGGCAGGTTCGCGATTCATGTCGAACACATCGCGAAATTGTCCGGCAGATCCAAGCAGTTGATGCGCCTTCTCTACAGATCGACTGAGGGACTGCGACGCCGATGGCATTTGAAGATGACGATGCTGGTCATCCAGTGCCGTCAGCAGGCTGCGCCGGCTCTGGATGCGTTGATCCGTCAGATCCTGCAGCAGCGTCAGTTCATCGATATTGAAATCAGCCGCGTTGGGATCTTTGGTGACGTGCCAGGGATCGTACTGACTTCCCATGAAGCCACCGGTCTGTCCGGAAAACCCATAGCCGTTATGAATGTACGTCGGCAGCATCACGCCCGATGGCACGCCGTCTTCGCGCGGTCGCACCGCCTGCATGGTTGCCGAATAGCACGGCCAGTCGGCGCGGCTGGCCATGTGCGTGGCACCCGGCGGAACCTGATTCACGCCGGTCAGCACAAAGTGTGTGGCATGTTCGTGACTCGGAAGGCTGTGAGTCATCGAACGCACGATTGCAAATTTGTCCGCGACCATCGCCAGTCGAGGCACGTGCGGCCCGATCTGAACTCCCGGAGCAACCGTATCGATCGGCCGGAACTCACCGCGGACTTCCGCCGGTGCTTCGGGCTTCAGATCCCAGATGTCCTGATGCGCCGGCGCGCCGGAAAGAAACAGCCGCACCACACTCTGCGCCCGTCCGAATAACGCATTCGTTGCCAGCGCTGCGCTGGCTTTGCGACCGGTCGCAAGGTCCGCCAGCCCAAGTCCGAGTGCTCCTGAAAAGCCAACCTGCAGAAACCGACTACGGCTGATCGCGGCCGGCGAATGAATTGGTCGAAGGTTGGACATAGAAGGCTCCAGGGCGGAGTTTCAGGCAGAGGTGGCAGAGGCGGGCGGGCGGGAGGCGAGGACAACAACAAGGGGGGAACGAAGCATACGTTCCGTTACCGAGGGTTCGCAAGGCGTCGGCAGGAAAAACGCCGTCTGCCATCCGAACCGGAGTGCCGACCACATCAACACTTTGGTATTTGAGGCAATTGGTGAAAATGAGCGTCTGACGTACACAGAACAAGATTGTGCTGAACGACGAGAGCGGCGATCCAGAGATCGTTTGTCGGGATAATGACGGACTTTCTGCGAAGCTGCAGGTAGAGTTGCGCGTAGTGGTGTGTTGTCTGTTCGTCGGGGATCAAAAGCGATACGCGAGGGCTGTTGAGAAACCGCTGCAGATTCGCCGCGTTTGTGGATTCCTGATTACCTGCTGCGAACCCCGCTCGAAGTTCACCCAGAACGATCAGAGGAAGAAAAATGAGTCCGGCGGCGCGGAGGATTTGAACACGATTTGGTTCGCCACGCATGAAATCGCTGTAAGCGTTTGTATCCAGCGCGATTTTCATGTTCATGGCTCGTCGTCTATGCGTTCAAAGTCAGCGACGGCCTGATCAAACGCTGAATCTTCCTGCCAGGACCCGACGAGAGAATCCAGGTCAGAGTTCTCGATCGCCGCGGCCTCCAACTCCAGTCCGCGAGCCAACGCTTCGACCGCCACAGTGTTGAGACTTTTGGATTCCTGCTTGGCCAATCGTCGTAATGCACTGTCGATGGCGTCAGGGATCGAACGAATTGTGTATTGCTTACCCATAGTGCAGGCATTGTAGGCATTAAACTGCAGGCACAGCAATCTCCATTTGATCGGTACTTCTCACGATGTCTCGCCCAAACAATCGATTGGGAGCGTGCGAACACGCAGAATGGCCAATGGTGTCGGACTTGATCGTGTGTTTCGTCACGTCTTCAACCCCATTTCCTGATGTTGCGTGTGAGCCGATGTGAGGTATCGTCCGAAGGCCACTTCGTCCCGCTGACATGATTCGCCTTTGAAAACAATTGCAAACGAGCGGCGATGCCGCGTGGCGGATATGTTGGCATCGGCGCGGTGGATCGTCATGCCGTGATGAGCGACAACGTCGCCAGGCTGCAACGGAATGGCAACTTCGCGAGTGAAGTCGTCTGGCGTGTAGTCGATGATCCCCTGCGAAAACCCAAGAATTTTTGACTTTCCATGAGCCCGGAAACCCCGCAGATGCGAGCCAGCGACGTAACGCAGGCAGCCGTTTTCCGCATCGACATCGTCGAGTGCCATCCAGATCGTGACGACGTTCGACGGTGCGAGACAGAAGTAATAATTGTCCTGATGCGGCGGCGTGACATGGTTTGTGCCGGGCGGCTTGTTGAACCATTCCGGCTGATCAGCAGTCACCGGCTCCCCGACGAGCGCTTCCGCCAGGGCTGTCCATGCTGCATGTTGCAGATAATCCCGGAAGTAAGCATCCACGCCCATCCGCTGCAACTGCTTCAGTGTCTCGGGCCTGGTTCGATCCTGATAAAAGGCATCCGCGTCGGGCAGCGTCGGCACGACATCCCCCACATAGCGATCCAGATTCTCCCGCAATTCCGCGAAGTCTGTGTGTTTGAGCAACTGGCGGACGATGACGAAACCATGTTGATCGTAAGACCGTTTTTCGAGTTCAAAAGACATGGCTTACTGTTCCAGTTGTCGTGTTCAAAGTTCATTATACCTCATGCGGGTGAAAGTGACATTAACCCGACGCGTCAGCGAAAGCTGCAAATCCCAATCCCTCGCTGACGCTTCGGGTTACGAATCTACTTCTTGACAGTGAAGAAGAACGTGGATTCGGCTGTCGTGCGTAACAGTTTGCGGCGATCGGCTGCGGAAACGAAGTCCAGGTGATCGCGGACAAGGGCGATTGACGCTGCGTAGGTATTCGGAGCGGTGAGTTGGTACGGACAGTCGCTGGCCCACATCAGGCGGTCGGGACCGAAGGCCTCAAACAGGCTTTTGATCATCGGCACCAGATCAAGATACGGCGGCTGCTTTTTCCCGAATGCGTAGTACGCTGAGATCTTAATGCGCACGAGATTGTGTTTTGCCAGGTTGCACAGATTCTGAACGTCCTTGTCGCGAATCGTGCCATCGCCGCCGATGCGGGCGAAGTGATCGATCACGACGGGTGTCTCAGGATACTTCACGCACCATTCAGCAGTCTCCGCGATATCCGAGGGACCGATCAGGCAGCACATCGACTGGCGTGTTTCAGCGGCCGTCTTCCACATCAGTTTCATGCCGTCCCCGGCCAGCCAGTCCGGTTGATCGTCCCGCGGTCCGATGCGAAACCCCGTGACGCCGGTCTGCAGCATGTCGCGCATGAGTCGATCGACGTGGGGTCGAGCCGAATCAATTTGTCCGACGATCCGAAACCGATCCGGATGTTTCATCCATGTGTCGATCAGGTACGAATTGTCGTAACCGTGATGTGGATAGTGCTGGATCAGCACGACACGGCCGACACCCTGCGGCATCGCGATGGTCATCAGCTCTTCATCTGTAAAGCTGCGAGGCTCAAGCACATCGACGGTCTGATTGTCGCGCAACGGATACTTTGTCAGATCCGTGCACCAGATGTGCGAATGTGCGTCAATCCACGGATGGGAGTCGTTGTCATCATCAGCCTGTGGCTGATTTGCTGCGTGCGATCGACGCACAACCGTAGCTGCGAACGCTGTGAATGCGGCAGCAGCCAGCATTTGTCGGCGGGTTGAAACAGAAAACTGGGGCATAGCGGAGGATTCCTGAGTAGAATGACGGATTGTGGGCGAATGAGTAGGATGAGTGTTACTGATGCTTCGGCGGAATGGCGACCGCGTGGTGTCGATCTAGTGATTTAAGTAGGGTGTGTGCAGCGCCAGTGAAACACACCAGTCTCTCTTAAGGGTCCCACTAGGTTTCTTTCCCAAAATGGTGCGTTGCGCTCCGCTTCACACACCCTACAATTAAATCAACAGACCGCTCGCCGTCGGCAATTGTTCCATAAAACATCACAAAAGCTGTTCGATGATACAGAACTTATCACCACGAATCGATGCTGCCACGCACATTCGAACAATTGGGCGGCTCTCCGTTTGGGAGTGCATGCTCAGCGTCGTTGTATTTGCAGCCGTGGTATCGCGGTGCGGTGCTGCCGACGAACTGAAGAATCCTGTCCAGCAGCGTGTGACGGAGATCTGTCAGAACCTGCAAACGGCGACAGTCCGCGTGCGAAGCGGAACGGATATGTCCTCCGGGGTGATCGTCTCCAAAAGCGGATTGATACTCACTGTGGCGCATGGCCTGAAGCCGGGCTCGGACACAGCGACGGTGGTCTTTGCAAATGGAACGACGTGCGAAGTGAAACGTGTCGTGGTGAATGAACAGGTGGATGTTGCACTGCTGGTGATGGACGTCGCATCTCTGAATGATGTCGAATGGAGCGTTGTGCCTTTGCCAGTCGTGGAAGTCAGCATGGTTGGCGAAGTCGTCATGGCCGGCGGTTTTCCCGCGCGGGAGCCGGATGGCAAGGGCCCCGTCATTCGCCCTGGTGAGATTCTTGCTGTGGACCAGTCGGCACTGAAAACATCCTGCACTCTGACCAGCGGCGATTCCGGCGGGCCATTAGTGAACAGCCAAGGTGCATTGATCGGGCTGCATCGTCAAATCGGCGTGGGAGCTGAATCAAATGGCCATGTCGCATTGACCTCGATCGGCGGAGCGCTGGAAAAATCAGAGCACTGGCAGACGCTGACGCAGCACGCTGGTGCGAGTTCGGGTACGAGGCTGATGTCAAAGGAGTTGACGGCGCCACCAAAGGTTGTCACAGCTGCATCTCGGGCGACGGTCGCCATTCAAGGCCGCGATGACAACGGAGAATCAGCCGTTCGCGTCCTCGGCACAGTGCTCGACGACTCTCATGTCGCCACGAAATTGAGCGAGATCGTTCCGTACCACGCCCTGGAGTGTCTGTTTTCGGACGGCTCGATGATTGCCGCGACGCTGAACAATTCCGATCGGTCGCTCGATCTTGCCATTCTGAAACTGGCGAGCCCGTACGGAGTCGGAAAGGCCGTAAACGCGGCGTATCCCGAGCTTCAGAGCCCGGTACTGTTCCACGGCCAGATTGTCTTTGCGGCGACCAGCCTGACGGACGTTTCTGCAGCTGGCATGATTGGCAGAGCCGGATTTCATGAGCCGGCTCTGCCCGTGCGATTTGGAGCGACGATGCAGTCAGGCACCGATCGTGTTCGCATCACGGAATTGTCACCGAACGGCAGCGCGGTCCTGGCGGGACTGCAGGTCGGCGACGAGTTGAGCCGGGTTGACGGGACGGCGGTGACTTCACTGACCGTCGTTGGCGATCTGCTGAAGGCCCGGCAGCCGGGTGATTGGATATCGATCGACGTCGAACGCCCGAAGAGGCAGTTCAGCGTGCAGGCACAGTTGCACCACGATCCCGGACAGCAGTTTGAAAAGACGGAGTTTCTGGACGGTCGCATGGGGCGGGTGAGCCCACGTCGCAGCGGATTTCAAGGGGTTTTGCAACACGCGATCGTCCTCGAACCTGACGCCTGCGGAGGCCCGTTATTCGACTTCGACGGTCGCCTCATCGCGATCAACATCGCGCGTCGCGCAAGAGAGTCAACACTCGCTATTCCGATCGATGACGTTTGGAAGTTTGCAAAAAGTGTGGAATAAAAACTGCCAACTCGCCGACGTCATCAGCGTCGTCAGCGGCGTCGTCAGCGGCGTTGTCAGCGGCCATGCTGCCAGAACATGATCGGGGAAGGCGATGAATTACTGGTCCGTAAACTTCGGCGGGCGCTTTTCGGAAAAGGCTTTCAGGCCTTCCTGCGCGTCCGGCAATTCAAGGCATCGCAGGTAGGCTTCTGTATCGGCTCGGTGTGCCACTTTGGGCTGGGAACCTTCATCGAGATGGACGAGTCGTTTGGTTTCGCGCAAAGCGACGGCGGGCATTTGCAGCATTCTCTCCGCTAACTGACGACCGCGTTTCAGCAAGGAACTGCCGGGGACGACTTCGCTGACAAGTCCCCATTCCATAGCTTTTGGGGCCGTGATCGGTTCCCCCATCAGACACATTTCCAGGGCTCGTGATTTTCCGACCAGTGCGGTCAGTTGAGCGATCCCGTAACCGGGTGGCCAGCCGAGCCGGATTTCGGGCATGGCAAAGCGCGCGGCATGACTGGCGATTCTGAGGTCGGCAGAATACGCCGCCACGCAGCCTGCTCCGAACGCATCACCATTCACAAGTGCGATGACAGGCTGCGGCAGGCGTTCGAAGGCAAGGTACATTTCCGCCTGACGATGACTGAGCGTGCGAGCTGCGGCCAGCGGAAGGGATCTCAGTTCCTTCACATCGTCGCCCGCACAAAACGCATCGCCGGCGCCGGTCAGCAGCACGACGCGAACATCCTGCGGATGGCCGGCGAGCCATGCTGCGGTCTGCTCGATATCGCTGGTCATCTGGACGTTGACCGCATTCAATGACTTCGGGCGATTGAGTGTCACCGTGGCGATGCGGTTGGAGACGTCCACCAGCAGCGTCTCAAAGGTTGGTAACGGTCCCGTACTTGCTGCGAGATTCATCCCTCGTCCTTCGTCATGCGACAGCCCAGCGAGATTTTCAATGAGACGGCTCACAGAGACGATTGCGCGGGAATGTGTGCCCTTACCAATCAATCGAGCACCGGCATAAGCCTCGACATCAAAACTGACTCGGCGGCCATCGATCATGGTCACTCTGGCAACGCCGACGACGGTGGTCCCCAGTCCCGCACCGCCGAGGTGCTGGATGTTGACTTCGATACCAACCGATTCTTCGCCTGATTCCAAAAATGGCCGCAGCGCTTCACGGGCTGCACGTTCCATCAGCAGAATCATGTTCGGAGTGGAGAACACGGTGGCTCGCGAATCACCGCCCAGAGTAATGACCATCGAGGCATCGACCACCCAGGTGAGCTGGCCCGTATCTCCCGTTTTCAAGCCGGTTTTCATGTCGGAATTCTATCCAGAACAGTGTGCTGATTTTTGTTGTTTAA
>JBBJME010000098.1:0-23557 GCA_037719765.1 Planctomycetaceae bacterium | reverse complement strand
CAGATCTCACCTGATCAATGTTCCAATGCAACCCCGACTTTGCTGCTGCCTAGGTCAGCGGCAACACCGCCGCCAACAGCCACATCGGAATTCTGCTGTACAGATGACGCACTAAAGCCACACGATTCATCGAGTTCGCCTTAAACTCTGTAAGATAAAAAGGGGAATGTCCCAAGTCGTAATCTTGTAAGTGTAACGCAAAACCGAATTTCAACCTGATCTCAGAGTACCGAATTCCAAGAAAATGGACAAAATTAAAAAAACTTCCAAAAGGGTTCTTCATGAACCTGTTCTGCGACCTCATCAGCCCGATGCGATGACGATGCTTTTCGAATAAGCATCGTGCGGGATGCAATCGCCAGATTTCATGTCTGACAGATACGGAGCGAATGCTTTTTGAGAATCTGCGTCATTGGGGGTACCAAACGAGTATCGCGGCATAAATGTTGTTTGCCACCGTCATTGTATTGATTCTTGCAACTGCGAAAAACCAGCTGTCTTTGCGGAGCATGGGGGATGTCGCGTGCGGGATTCGGAGCGACGAATAAACCTGCGGCTTTCTCACTGGTTCCCAGGCCAAAACTCCCGATTAGAGATTCAAAACCAATCCTTGCATCGACTTGCTGCTCAGTCGGTCACATGAGTATCTTTCCCTGTTGAACCAACGAAACCCCGCGATCCTGAATTACTGATGCCATTGCAAGCACCGATGACGGCCCCGGAATTTCCACAAGTGTCCCCCCAGAATCTTCGCCAGTGGGACAACGACCACGTCTGGCATCCGTTTACACCGATGTCGGCATGGATCGACGAGCATGCGCCGATCATTGTCCGGGGCGAAGGGTTTGAACTGATTGATGTCGATGGTCAGCGCTATCTGGATGGAATTTCGTCGTTGTGGTGCAACGTCCATGGTCATGCGGTTCCGGCGATTGATCGCGCGGTGTCGGAACAACTGCAGAAAGTGGCTCACAGCACGCTGCTGGGGCTGGCGAGTGAGCCGTCCATTCGGTTGGCTCGGGCGCTGGTGGAAAGGGCTCCAGCCGGGCTGACGAAAGTCTTCTTTTCGGACAGTGGTGCGACGTCGGTCGAAGTCGCCTTGAAGATGGCGTACCAGTATCATCGCCAGAAACCCGAAGGTATGGAAGATCGCGACACGTTTCTGTGCATCGGCAACGCCTATCACGGCGACACGCTGGGGACTGTCAGCGTCGGTGGAATTGATTTATTTCACCGTTGCTACAGGCACCTGCTGTTTGCGACGCTGACCACACCGTCGCCGGTTGCGACGCGCGTGCCGACGGGGCACACGAAAAAATCATGGCTGGCGTTTTGCTTCGAAGAAGTCGGGCGCTTGATTCGCGAAAATCATCACCGCATTGCCGGAGTCGTGATGGAGCCGATCGTGCAGGGGGCGGCGGGGATTCTGGTGCATCCGCCTGGCTTTCTGCGACACGTGCGCCAGTTGTGTACCGAATTTGACGTCCCGCTGATTGCAGATGAAGTGGCAGTCGGTTTCGGTCGCACGGGGACGCTGTTTGCCTGCGAGCAGGAAAGTGTGAGTCCGGATTTTCTGTGTCTGGCGAAGGGCATCTCCGGAGGTTATCTGCCGATCGCCGCGACGCTCACGACGGAACGTATCCATTCAGCCTTCCTTGGTCATCCGTCGGAAGGTCGCACGTTCTTTCACGGGCATACGTATACCGGGAACGCGCTGGGCTGCGCGGCGGGGCTGGCATCGCTGCAGTTGTTTGAAGACAACCGCGTGCTGGACAACATTCAGGTCACATCCATGCGCATCGCCGAACGTCTCGCAGTTCTGCAAGATCATTCGCATGTCGGTGAAGTCCGTCAAAAGGGGCTGATGATCGGCGTTGAACTGGTGCGAGACCGTGAAGGGCTGATTCCGTTTGATACGAAACTGCGGCTCGGCCACCAGGTAACACTCGCCGCACGGCGACGTGGCGTCATCCTGCGACCGCTGGGCGACGTGGTTGTGCTGATGCCGGCTCCGGCGATGCCGCTGGAGCTGGTTGATCGATTGTGTAACGTGGCGATTGAATGTATTGGCGAAGTGACAGCGATTGCGGACGGATCATCCTGATTCTGGTGGGACCTTTGGGACGCGTGGGACTGATTTGTCCTGTCAGCGATTCTGGTCTTTTTGAATACACCAGAAATTCCCCCGAATGGGTGGCGACTGAGCGAGACCGCGTTAACATTTCCGCCGAACAGATGATTTAGGCGGACAACTTGAAATCTGGAGATGACTCACGTGGGAAAATCGGTGGTTCTGGCGTACAGCGGTGGACTGGATACGTCGGTGCTGGTGGGATGGCTGCAGGACGAAGGTTACGACGTGCATTGCCTTTACGTGGACCTTGGTCAGCCGTGTGAAGACAGGGCGGCCATCATGCAGAAGGCTCGCGACATCGGCGCGAAGTCGGCAGAACTGGTCGATGTTCGCGAAGAACTGTGCAGTGACTTTGCTTTCCCTGTGCTGCAGTGGCAGGCGCGGTATGAAAACATCTATCTGCTTGGTACCAGTATCGCGCGGCCTCTGATTGCCAAAGCCTGCCTGCAACGCGGCCGCGAAGTTGGAGCGGAAGCGTTTGTTCACGGAGCCACCGGCAAAGGGAACGATCAATGTCGTTTCCAACTGGCGGCTGAAGCGCTGGAACCGGGGATTCACATCATCGCTCCGTGGCGCATCAAAAAGTTCCGTGACCTGTTTCCTGGCCGCACAGAGATGCTGGCCTACTGCGAAAAAAAGAAAATCCCCGTCAAGGCGACGTCGAGGAAGCCGTATTCCAGTGACGAAAACTGTCTGCACATCAGTTACGAAGCGGGCGACCTGGAAGATCCGACGGTGGACGGCCAAAGCGTCATTGACTTCGGCATGACCGTGTCTCCGCAGGAAGCTCCGGATCAGGAAGAAAGTGTAACGATCTCGTTTGAATCCGGCGTACCCATCGCGGTGAACGGCAAGACGCTCAGTGCAGCGGCACTGGTCGAGGAACTGAACAGGATCGGTGGACGCAACGGCTGTGGTCGCATCGACATTGTGGAGAATCGCTTTGTCGGCATGAAAAGTCGCGGCGTGTACGAATCACCCGGCATGACACTGCTGTATGCGGCTCATCAGGGGCTCGAGCAAATGACGCTCGACCGGGACCTGACGCACCTCCGGGATTCGCTGAGTCCACAGGTGGCGGAAATGGTCTACTATGGTTTCTGGTACTGTGCGAAAATGGACGCGCTCATGGCCTTCATTCGCGAGACGCAGAAACCTGTCTGCGGCACCATTAAGCTGATTCTGTATAAAGGGAATGTCCGTGTCAGCAGCCGTACGTCTCCCAACAGTCTGTACAAAGCGGATATCGCCAGCATGGAAAGCGGCGGTTCGTACGATCAGACGGACGCGGAAGGATTCCTGCGGATCATGGGCTTGCCCGTTCGCGTGCAGGGCAACGTGCGACCGAGGCCTTATTGAAAAAAGCAGCCTCACCGTGAATGAATTGGCCCTCACACGACGTGTGCAGGAATCTGCGTGATTCAACGCGTTGTTCCTCAAAGAAATGCCGGTGTCCCACCATGAATCGCCTCAAGTGTCTCTCGATCCTTCTGTGTGCCGCAGTGCATGCACCGGCCGTTCCGGCAGTCGCGGATGATCATCCGGATCGAATCGTCCAGCCTGAAGTGCCTCACGGAAAGATCACCTCCGGGCAGTTCGCCGACAGCCAAATCTTTCCCGGCACACGGCGCGACTACAGTGTGTATGTGCCAGCTCAGTATAAGCCGGAGGAATCAGTTAGCCTGATGGTCTTCATGGACGGCTCGGGCTATGCGAAGGCCGACGGTGCGTTTCGAGTCCCCGTGGTCTTCGACAATCTGATTCACCAGAAGGCTATGCCTGTCACAATCGCGGTCTTTGTCAATCCGGGCAACATCGCCGCCACGATGGCCGGTGCGAGTGATCGCAGCAATCGTTCGTTTGAATACGATTCCATGGGCGATCTTCACACAAAGTTTCTGATCGATGAATTTCTTCCAGTCGCGTTGAAGGACCTGAATGTTTCCCCCGATCCTGCGAGGCGTGCCGTGTGCGGGATTTCGTCGAGCGGCATTTGTGCGTTTACGGCCGCGTGGGAAAGACCGGATCAGTTCGGCAAGGTGCTCAGCCACATCGGCAGCTTCACAAACATTCGCGGTGGCTGGGCCTGGCCAGGACTTGTTCGCAAGACAAAAGACAAGCCGAAAGCGATCAAGGTGTATTTGCAGGAAGGCAAAGAGGATCTCAACAACCTGCACGGAAACTGGCCGCTCGGCAATCAGGATCTGGCGGCCGCTTTGCAGTTCGCGGGATACAAATACAAGCTGGTCATGACCGAAGGCGGCCACAGCGGCAAGTGGGGCGGCGAGGCACTTCCCGATGCTCTTCGCTGGCTGTGGGATGACGACGCCGAATCCACCAACATCCCGATTGTCGAAACCCAACCTGAGTGGCAACCGCATGCTGACGCCGTGCCGCGCGACGACATTCCGAAGGGCACTGTTGAAATAATGGAGCCTTGGGAATCCACGATCTTCCCCGGCACAACTCGCGACTGGTCGATCTACGTGCCGGCTCAGTACAAAGCTGACCAGCCCGCCGCTCTAATGGTGTTTCAGGACGGAGAAGGCATGGCCAGCGTCAAAGGCCGTTGGCGAGTTCCCGTGGTGTTCGACAATCTGATCGCGCGCGGCGACATGCCGCCCGCGATCGCCGTGTTCATCAATCCCGGTCATGAAAAATCGAAGCCGCGCGAGAAAGGCAAGCATTCGAATCGAAGTTTCGAATACGACAGTCTCGGTGACCGCTACGTCCGCTTCCTGCTGGAAGAAATCATTCCGGAAGTCCGCAAGCGTTACTCGATCTCCGACGATCCCGAAATGCACGCGATCGGCGGTTCCAGCTCCGGAGCCATCTGCGCTTTCACGGCAGCCTGGGAACGGACCGACTTTTTCCGCCGCGTGTATTCCAGCGTCGGCAGCTTTACGAATCTGCGAGGCGGCAACGTTTATCCGTCGCTGGTTCGTAAGACGGAACCGAAACCAATTCGCATCTACATGGCGGACACCAGCGGCGACATCGACAACGCGTTCGGAAGCTGGCCATGGGCCAATCAGCAAATGGCGTCGGCAGTGAAATACATGGGCTACGACGTACGTTTCGACTGGGCCGAAGGCTACGCTCACAACGCCGACTTCGGCGGTTCCAGATTCCCCGATGCGATGAAGTGGCTGTGGCGAAAGGAAACTCACACACCCGTGGTCGACACGAGCGGAGATCTCGGCGGCGATCTGACGCTGCTGAACCTGCTGATACCGGGCCAGTCCTGGGAACTCGTCGCAGACAATCTTGGCTTCGCCGATGCACTCTGTAAAGACAAGGACGGCAACGTGTACTACTGCGACATGAAAGCACCGGCTGTGTATCGCATCAGTGCGGCTGACGGGACTCGCACAGAGATCGCGAAGGAATCCGTCAGTGGTCTTGAGTTTGGACCGGACGGTCTGCTGTACGCCTGCCAGGGCTCAAAGAACCGAGTGATCTCTATCAACATCACCAGCGGCGAAGTGAAGACCGTGGCGGAAGGCGTCAAACCCAACGACCTTGCCGTGACCAACGACGGATTTGTTTTGATCACCGACACAGGTGCGTCTCAGGTCACTGCGATCAATTCCAAAACCGGGGAAGTGAAACCTGTCGATTCCGGCATTACCAAACCCAACGGCATCGCGCTGTCGAACGACGGCGGAACTCTGGCCGTTTCCGACTACGGCGGAACGCACACATGGACCTTCCGAGTCAACGCTGAAGGAGTCCTCGACGCAAAAATGCCGACGATGCCCATGCGTCTCTCGATCGATCCGAAAGGCGACTTCAAATTCAACGAAGCTCCACCGTACGTGTCCACGTCCCTCGGCGACGGCATGGCCGTTGATAAGGTCGGCCGTTACTACGTCACCAGCGCCCTCGGCGTCCAAATCTTCGACCCGACAGGACGACCGTGTGGAGTGCTGCCGAAAGTCGATAAAGACCAGCCCATGACCACTTGCATTCTTGCGGGCTCGGATCACAGCACTCTTTACATCGCGCATGGCGCCAAGATTTATCGAAGGAAACTGACGGTGGAGAAGCAAAAGTAGGTCCTTTCTGCCGGAAAGGACTTTCGCCGCCAGTCTACGTCCAGTTGGCGCGGTGGCAGCGTTCTCAATGCTTATAGCAATCCTATGCACCAATTCCCTTCATTTCCCCGTGTCAATCATCCGAATCAGCCCCTGTTCCGCAAGCCATTCCAGAGACTGCTTCTGCCAGGCATCCCACATCGGGCCCTGATAGCCGTTCAGGCCGTGGCCGCCGGAGGGGAGTTCCATGTACTTTGACGGAATCATTGCCGCCTGAAGAGCATCGAACAGAGCTTTGCTGTTAATGCTCGGGACGGCAGAATGGTCAACGACATGAGTCAGAAACATCGGCGGCGACTTGTCAGTGACCTGCTGACCGCAAGTGGTTCTTACGGCAACGGAGCCGACGCAGCGGCATCCTTTGGCGGAACCAGCAATGTTGTCAGCACCTGCGCGTAGACTCGATGGCCGAAGTCGTTCGGATGATTGACACCATTCCCGGTCAGATCCCAATCCTGCTTGCGATTCAGCATCTCTGTCCAGATGGAAGTCATGTCCGCCAGCGCGATGCCGGGTTCGGTGAGTTCCTGCAGGGCCGTTCGGTACTGGGGAAACAGTTCGTGCTTCAGCGTGACCCAGTCGCGATTGCCGAGCATCGTGGCGACGAGAATGAACTCGGCCGCCGGTTGAGTTTCACGCGCGGCATTGACCATGGCCAGCGTCGTGGATTTGTATTCCTCGGCACTTCGACCTGACGAGTCATTCATGCCGAATGCCAGAATGACCAGATCCGGCCTGGCCGCAACGACATCGGGAATCTGAGTCAATCCCCACGGCGTTGACGTGCCTCCCACGGCCAGGTTGGTGAGCGTGATGTTGGGCGAATAAGTCTGTTTCAAATGTTCAAGCAGCAAGTCCTGGTACGGCGGTTGATGCGGACTGCAGTTGGCCCAGCCGGATGCGTTGCAACCCGTCGAGATGCTGTCACCCAGCAGCACGATGGAAACAGCCTCTTTGCTTTGAAGCTTCTGAATCGTCTTCGGCAACGCGTTCCCGTCGAACGTCGGGGCGGATGGCCATGGCTCATTGGCATGCCGATAGCTGACGCAGACCTGCATTTCATGGTACTCAGCCCCTGCGGCAAACAGGATCTCGCCGTTCCCGTCGCGATGGGTCAACCTGTACTTCTGCGATCCGGTCGGACGCCGTAACTGATCCGGCGTGAACGAAGGAATTCGCGAGTCTTTCGGAAGAGTGATCTCACGCGACCCGGCCTTCACCACGTAATCGCGGCCTTCTTCAAACGTCATTCCGCCCGGCACTCGCCAATCCACCGAGCGAGTTATGCTCACTACTCCCTTACACGGAAACTGCAGATGTGCGTTCGCTTCTCCCGTCGGAGGGTACTTGATAAACAGCACAGATTCACCGTCCACAGTGTCGCCCAGCCAGAACGGCCTCATCAATCCGTCATCATACCTCCACGCAGGATCCGTGGCGGGCGTTGCGTTTTCATCAGCGATGAGTCTCGTGTTGAGCATCGCCGGGGTGATGATCGCAGCACAAACAGCCAACGCGGTAAGGCTCTTCATCAGAACACTTTCAGGATTGGAAGACACAAAGCGGAGAGGGAGGGATTTGAACCCTCGGAACCCTTGCGGGTTCACCGGTTTTCGAGACCGGCACGATCGGCCACTCTGTCACCTCTCCGGGTTTGCCAGTTGTCTCCGGAGAGACAACGGCGAGTCGCGCCAAGTTCGCTGCCGGAATCATAAGCGGTACGACTGCGAAACGATAGTGTCCTGTTTCGAATCTCTTTTCAACACTTATGGTACTTCCTGTACCAGTCCACGAATTTCTGCACGCCTTCTTCGATTGGTGTGCCGGGGCGGAAGTCGACGTCGCGCTGCAGTGCATCGATGTCCGCGAAAGTGGCTGGGACGTCGCCGGGTTGCATTGGAAGCATGTTTTTTTCGGCTTTGCGGCCGAGCGCTTTTTCTAACGTCTCAATCAGGTACATCAGTTCGACCGGTTGATTGTTACCGATGTTGTAGACGCGGTACGGCGCGGCAGTCTGTGAATCATCCGGAATGGCGCTGAGAGGCTGAGCAGTCGGGATCGTGTCATTGGTCCGAATCACGCCTTCCACAATATCAGCCACGAACGTGAAATCGCGTTTCATCTTCCCGTGATTAAAGACGTCGATCGGCTGACCGTTCAAAATGGCTTTGGTGAACATCCACATGGCCATGTCCGGTCGTCCCCAGGGACCATAGACCGTAAAGAATCTCAGACCCGTCGTTGGAATGCCGTACAGATGGCTGTAAGTATGCGCCATCAGTTCGTTGGCTTTTTTGGTCGCGGCGTACAGACTAATCGGATGATCCACTCGATCATCCACTGAAAACGGAACCTTCCGATTTGCGCCATACACAGAACTGGATGACGCGTAGGTCAGATGTCCGATCTGCTGTTGCCGGCAACATTCCAGAATGTTCATGAAACCAAGAAGATTTGCATCCACGTAGGCATGGGGATTCGTGATCGAATACCGCACACCAGCTTGAGCGGCCAGGTGAATCACGCTGTCGAACCTGTCTGATTCGAACAGTTTCGCCATTCCGTTTCGATCTTCCAGCGTCAGCTTTTCAAAACGGAAACCGGGGCGGCCTGTCAGCTGCGCAAGTCGGTCCTGTTTGAGTTGCGGGGAATAATAGTCATTCAGATTATCAAGGCCGACAACGGAGTCGCCGCGGTCGAGCAAGCGAGCGGCTGTCTGCATTCCGATAAAACCAGCAGCACCAGTAACGAGGATGTTCTTCATATCAGCAATCAAGCGAACGGAGTGGCGTCAACCCTCCGGTCCAGGCAACAGGTTGTTGGATTCTTTTCACTACAGGGGCACAGAGTTTGATCGAGAATCGGCGGGACCACAGAGAAGCCGAGAGACTGTACTTGAATTTCCCCCTTTGGAAGAGTCTGAATTCTTACGAATTCAGCTGCGGAAAGGGGATGACATTCCGGGCCACGCGCATCAATTATTGGCGATTCGTCAATTGGATCTGGTCATTGCAATTCTTCCTTTATACCACTCAATTGTCTTCTGTAAACCTTCGGCCAATGCCACTTGTGGTTCCCAGCCCAGCCACTCTCTTGCGCGAGTGATATCGGGGCAACGTTTCTTCGGGTCGTCTGCGGGCAGCGGACGATGGACGACTTTCGACTTACTCCCGGTGGCCTTGATCACAGCTTCGGCCAGTTCGAGCATCGTGTTCTCAACAGGATTGCCGATATTAACTGGTCCTTCGTGTTCGTCCTGATCCATGAGCTTCATCATTCCTGCAATGAGGTCATCGCAAAAGCAGAACGATCGTGTCTGCAGGCCATCGCCGTAGACGGTGATGTCTTCTCCTTTTAAGGCCTGCATGATAAAGTTGGAAACGACACGTCCGTCATCCGGTGCCATCCGCGGACCATAAGTATTAAAAATGCGGATGATGCGAATCTCCATACCGTGCGCCTGGTGATAATTCACCATCAGCGATTCTGCGATGCGTTTACCTTCATCATAACAACTCCGAGGCCCAATTGGGTTGACGTGACCCCAGTAGTCTTCTGTCTGAGGATGCACCTGTGGATCACCGTAGACTTCCGAGGTCGAAGCGTGAAGAATTCTCGCGCTGCAGCGTTTGGCAAGCCCCATCATGTTGACCATCCCGACCGTCGAGGTCTTGATCGTTTTGATGGGATTGAGCTGATAAGCCTCGGGTGAGGCAGGGCATGCCAGATTGAAGATGCGGTCTGCTTCAACGTACAGCGGATGCACGATGTCGTGTCGGATGAGTTCAAAGCGAGGATGCCCGAGCAGGTGTCGGACATTGTCCTTTGAACCAGTAAAAAAATTGTCCACACAGATCACATCGTCGCCGCGTTCGATCAGTCGATCGCAGAGGTGACTGCCCAGAAAACCGGCTCCGCCAGTGACAAGAACTGAAGACATCGCTGATCCACAAGTTTGTAAACAGGAACGTACTGAGAAATGCAAAGTTTAGTGCGGAACAAAATGCAAAGCGATGGACGTTATGGCGGTTGCAGCCTGTCGCCTGAAAAATGAGCATTGGTGCCGCCGCAAAGCCTTCGCCCTCCCAATTTCACAATCGAATGCAACGACACCTGCTTCAAATGGCCAAATCTGGATACGGGCTCACCCCGAAGGCGTCGATGACGGACAGTTAGCCACCTGAAATTCGTGCAGACCAGTCGGCGGAGTTGAGGACTTCACTGATGAACATCTGATGAGCTACCAGAATTGACTGCTGCATTTGCTCGGCAGTTGCCTTACCGGCAGCGTTTTCAATCGTGAGCGTGCCGGTTGCGTCGCTGAGGAATTCAACTTTGTAGCCGAGATGAAAGGCCTGACGGGCCGTCGTGTCACAGCACATGTGAGTCATGTAACCGGCAATTGTGACGGTGTCTGCACCGACTTGTTTGAGCCACGACTCGAGGCCCGTTCCAGTGAAAGATCCCGGCAGTTGTTTTTCAATAAGAATGCTGCGAGGACGATTCTCAACTTCCGGATGTAGCTGCCACATGTCTGAGTTCAGTCGAAAAATGGGCGACTCAGGATCTGCCTGATGATGCCGAATTACGGCAGTCGGCACACCACTCTTTGTCGCGTCGTCCATAACCTGCAGAATCGATTCGAGATGTCCGACCGGATGCGAAACAGGCAGAGCGCCGTCAAAGTATTCTCGCTGGACATCGATAACCAACAAAGCTCGGGGCATATCTAAAACTCGGCAGGAAAAAGTAAAGGACCTTCTTAGCACAGGCAACACACAGCTCACTCTGACTATTTCTCATTCGCTTTTGCATCCGTCTGCGCGTTCACCGCATCTGTTTCGCTTGCGTTGGGGCGGATCATTTCGAAGTAGCGGCGAATGGTTTGACGGTGCCCAAGTGGAATGGATTCTGATTCCAGCACCGATTCATTCAACGCTTCGTATTTATCTGCATTCTGACGATACTGACGTACCGCTTCCTGTTCCTGCTCGGGTCCTTTCTCGGTTTCAATGTCGGAGTCACCTGTGCCGGAATCTTCGCCTTTCAGATTGATTGCACTGCCGGTCTTTTGTTTGGATGTTTTGTCACCGTTCACATCCGCGCTGCCTTTGCCTGCCTTCTCTCCACCCTTCCTGTTGGACTGAGCCTGCGACTTCGCCTGCGAACGACCTTCATTTTCGCATTCGCTCTTGCACTCACTCAGGGCTTGGCTTTGCTTCTGAAGCAGATCGGACAGTTTTTTTCTGACCCTGTTTTTTGCATTCGCCTGCCAAACTTTTCATGCCATCCTGAAACTTGTTCTTGTCGCCGGAACTCAGGCCTTCGGACACTTTCTTGAGCGATTCTTTCAGGCTTTGCTTTTGTCCACCTTTGCTGTTCTGAATCTGCTCCAGTTTTTCGCTGATGGCTTTCTCGGTCTTGCGGTCAAGTTCGGGCATTTCGAGTTTGCTGAGTTCTGCTGCAGCTTTTTCCATTTCGCCTTTGGCCATCGCCTGTCCCGCTGCAGCCATTGCTTCCGCGAGCGTAAACGCCTCTCCCGCTTCATGCAACTCCGCTTCGACAGACGTCTCGGCAACATGCTGCTGCATTTCCTGGAGGGCGGCCTCCATTTCTGACAGTTTTGCGAGCGCTTCTTTGGGAACCAGGCCAGGCGTTTTGAGTCCCGTGAGTTGGCGAGCCAGTTCTTTCAGAACACTTTCGAGTTCCGGATCATTTTGTTCCTGCTGAAACTCTTCCAGTTCTTCCAGGCCGACGGCAACGCGGTCTGCCTGTGCCGAGACAACCGGGTTGATTTCTGTCGAGGCGTGAATTCGTTCCGGCCGACCAGCGAAAAAGGACAGCACGCAGGTCAGCACGGTCAACAGAATTCCCCAGCCCCATGATTTCGGGGCACGGATCGGAGCCACCATGACCGGGTCAACAGACTGCAGATGATTCTCGGCGTCTTCAATCTGCAGACGTCGCAGCGCAGAATCATCTGAGGTTGATGCCAGAAACTGCAGAGCCGTTTGCGTCCGATCCTTGAGCCCGCATCGGCTGTCGATCGTCCAGGCGGCTACCTGCATGGACGTTGATCTGACAATCGCCACACAACTGGCAATGATGACCGGTGCGAGCACGGCGGCCACAACCCACATCCACGAGAAACTTCCCTGAATCAAACTGCGGACCACAGCCGTTGAGGTTCCAATGGCTCCACCGGACAGCAGTCCCGCCGAAACACACTGCCAAAGCCACTGTCGTTGCTGACGCACTTGAACGTCCCGAACCCGCTGCCTGATACGATGCATACACGATGATCCCTGAAACAATGCCAGCTTTCGGAATGGCGAGAATTCAATCCTCATACGATGTTAACGTTCGCGTGTTGTTTTTGACAGAGATATTGTATTCACCGACCGTAGAACTCGCCAATTTCAAGGGCTGCATGTATCCTTCGAGGCTTGGCGTTCTCCGGAGCAAATGTTCTCAGCAAAGGCCCCGTGGATTTGCTGCTGGCGGAATTCGCGGCCCGCATACAATGGAAGTGCAGATCGGCAACGATCATCACAAACAGAGTCACGGACGCGCCGCCAGAATTCTCGCGTTTGTTGCCAACAGTAGTGCGTAGGCATTCATTTGCTGGACATCGCTTTACGACAACAACAGGGCCTCAATGTCGGGGTTGATTGAGGACTGAATTTCCCCACCCAATGAATGAAAACGCATCACCGCGAACAGAAGCGAATCGCAAAGCCGTGCTGGTCACGCTGCTGCTGACTCCGTTATGGTTGTTGGTCACCTGGTTTCAGGTCGAGAATGCACAGCAGCAACAACAACAGCAAGTCCGCCAGATTCTGCGGCTGCAGGCTGATTCTCTGAATTACCGACTGCAGCGTCTGCAAGAGGAGTTGCAGGCAATGCAGAAATTCATACTCGACCATGATGCAGAATCACCGGAATCCTTCGCCGACGCCTTCGCCGACATCGCGAGCGGGATGCACGCGGATTCCACCTGGGTTCAGGCGTACCAGATCGTCGATGACGGAGTGATCACTCATTGCTTTCCGTTGCAGGGCAACGAAATTGCCCTGGGAATTGACCTGTACACCCATCCCGTCCAGCAGGTTGCCACAGATCTGCGACTTGTAGTGCAGACAGGTGAGGTGCGTTTGACGGGCCCCGTACCGCTCGTTCAGGGAGGTCAAGGGTTAATTCTGCGAGATTCGGCGGAGACGCGCAATCATGTTCACCGAAGTGTAGCGGTCGTTTTCAAGCTCGATCCATTCTTGTTCGAAGCAGGAATTCGCCGCATTCACGATTTCCTGCGGGTCGCCATTCGCCGAGATGGTGAATCGCCGTTCATTGGCAGCCCGGAGGTATTTGAAACCAAACCGGAAATCTTCGAGTTTCAGTGCCTGAACCAGGTCTGGCAACTGGCGGCGGCGCCGAGTGCGGGGTGGAACCCGGCCTATTTTCGGTCAGCGTTGTTCTTCGGAGGAAATGGAGCGGCAATTCTGGGTCTGGCTGGAATACTGACTTACATCATCACTTTCCGGCAACAGCAGCTGACGCAGTCATTGAGTCACCGTACGAAGGAATTGTCCGTCGTTCACGCCCAGTTGACAAGGGATGTGCAGTTGCTGAGTTCCACTGAAGCTCAACTGCGGTTCAGCGAGACCAGATTTCGGGCCGTGTTTGAACAGGCGGCAATCGGTGTGGCGATCATCGATTCACGAACGATGCGATTTGTGCAGGCCAATGAATGCGCGGCGGACATTCTTGGGTATCAAGTGTCGGAACTCAATACCTTGACACTTTCACAGATGATCCATTCAGAGGATCTCGACAGTTGCTCCGAAAACCTGGATATGCTGCTGAATGGCGACATCCGGGAATACTCCATCGAATATCGCTGCGTCCGTGCGGATGGCAGTCTGATCTGGGTAAATCAGATGGTGTCGGCGATCAACTCAGACATCGATACCGCTCCCTTGCTGATCGCGTTGTTCGAAGACATTCAGCATCGCAAGTCAATCGAACAGCGACTGCAGGTTCTGGCAGATTCATTGCCGGGACTGTTGTTGTATATCGACCGAAGTCTGGTCATTCAGTTCGTCAATGTCATGGGCGAGAAATGGCATGCGAAAGGGCTCGGGCCCGCGACCGATGATATGCTTGGACACCATCTTGAAAAAGTGCTGTCGCAGGAACAGTACAAGTTCGTGGCTCCGTGGATCGAACGTGCATTGAACGGAGAAACGGTGGAATTTGTAATGCCGGAAACAGGTCTCACCAGCGAACCTCGATTTCGCAGCGTCATCTACGCGCCGCACTACGCGGAAGACGGTTCGGTGCCAGGCTTTTTCGCGCTTGTGACGGATATTACTGATCGGAGACGAGCGGAGTTAAAGCGTGATGAGCTGGAACGTCACCTGATGGAAGCGCAGAAAATGGAAGCCGTGGGGACTCTCGCAGGCGGCATTGCGCATGACTTTAACAACATGCTGCAGGTGATCCTGGGATACAGTGACATGCTGCTGATGCAAACTTATGAACAGCCCCTGATTACCGAGCAGATCACAGCGATTCGCAGCGCGGCCCGACGGTCTTCTGAATTAACGCACCAGCTTCTCGCATTTGCCCGCCGACAATCTACCGCTCCGGTGGCACTGGACCTGAACGAAGCCGTACCTCGCATGCTGCGTCTGATGCGGCGCGTCGTGAGTGAAGAGATTGAACTTACCTGGAATCCGACACCGGAAGTATGGCCAATTCTGATTGATCCCGCTCAGTGGGATCAGGTCGTGGCAAATCTGATTGTGAATTCCCGCGACGCAATCAATGGGCGAGGAAGAATCATACTCACGGCACGCAATCTGCCCGCGTCGGACACCTCAGAATCCTCGGTTGCACGCTGTTCGTCCGGTGATTGCGTTGTCTTCAGTATTTCGGACAACGGATGCGGGATCGATGAGACAACGCAGGCCCGCATTTTTGAGCCTTTCTTCACAACCAAAGAACTTGGTAAAGGAACGGGCCTTGGACTTTCAATCATCTATGGCATTGTGAACGGGCACGACGGAGTGATTTCAGTCACCAGCAGAAAGGGCTCCGGAACGACATTCGACATTTGTTTTCCGCGATCCAGAGTGCATCGTGAACTGGCAACTGCAGAAACCCATGTGCATCACCAGCTTACGGGGTCTGAAACCATCCTGCTTGTGGAAGATGAACCGCTCGTCCTGGATCTTGGCAAGTCTTTGCTGAAGAAACTTGGCTACAGCGTGATTGTCGCGCGATCCGCCACCGAGGCGATCGAAATTGCCGATCAGCATGTCGTGCATCTGCTGATCACCGATGTCATCATGCCCGACATGAACGGGCGTGATCTGGCGGATGCCATCGTCAATCGTCAGAATCACACCCGTGTTCTGTTCATGTCGGGCTTTGCCAACGATGTTGTTCAACGCCGGGGTGCCCATGAACCCGACATCGACTTCCTGCAGAAACCTTTCAGTCCAGGGGATCTCGCAAATCGTATTCGCGAGATTCTGGCCGGATAACGCCGTACCAGATTCTTATGATCCATCATCTCCGAAACATACTTCGTGGTTCTGTGCCATTGGAGAAACTTGAACTGCAGGAAGACCCGTCGCTCGTGCAGATTGCATCAGGGCGCGAGTCGATCCTGAACTGCTGGCACACGAAATCGCTTGACGGTCGCCGAGTTGATATCTTCGTGCCACAGATTGAGACGCCTCCACAGGCGGCCGTGCTTTTTCTGCATGGTCACGGGCGCGTGCTGCTGAACGAAAACCTGATCTTTAGTCGCCTGTTTCAGCAGCACGGACTGGTGGCAGTCTGTCCGGACGGCGGACGCAGTTGGTGGCTGGATGTGCTGTGTCGAGAATTTGACACTGAACAGACGCCTCAACACTGGCTGGTGAATTCGGTCGTACCTTTTATCGAACGGAGTTTCTCTGTCACCACTCCGCGCATCGCGTTGCTGGGCGTGAGCATGGGAGGTCAGGGCGTACTGCAACTGGCGTTTCGCTATGCGACAAAATTCCCGGTCGTTGCGGCAATTGCTCCAGCCGTGGACTTTTATCAACTCTACGGTTCCGGCATTCCTCTGGATTCAATGTTTTCGGATAAGGAAGCTGCACGTCAGGCATCGGTGGTGCTCAACCTGCATCCACTCGCATGGCCAAGGTATCAATTCTTCTGTTGCGATCCAGCCGACACAGAATGGTTCGACGGAGCCGCACTGCTGGGGATGAAACTGTCGTCGTCAGGAATTCTGCACGAACGAGATCTGGAGACATCCGGAGGAGGACATTCCTGGGACTACATGAATCGCATGGCCGGGAAATCACTGAACCATATTGCCGACAGTCTCAGAAAAGTTGAATGACGCTGCAACTTGCCCGCCAAACGCTGTCCATCGCTGACCGCGAGATCATCATTGAGGTTCCGTCCAGCCAGGATCAGCTGCTCCAGGAAGCACTCCAGTGCGAGCGTGCGGGATCTTCCGACTGGGATCCATACTGGGGATCGCTGTGGGCCAGTGCGCCAAAAACCGCCGCGATGATTCTGCGCCAGACATGGCCATCGCGATTGAAAGCACTGGAACTCGGGTGTGGTATCGGCGTTGCCGGAATCGGCGCTCTGATCGCGGGTCATGATGTGACGTTTGCAGATCACGCGTCGTCGGCCGTCAGACTGGCTGTTTCCAATGCGGCGCTGAATGGTTTTGCTGACAAGCCTGGTATGGTGTTCGACTGGCAGCAGCCACCGAGGGATCAGTTTGACTTCATCATTGCCAGCGATGTGCTGTACGATGTTGCGGGCTATGAACCGTTATTGTGTACGCTGCGGGCAATGCTGAGCGATCACGGAGTCGTCTGGATAGGCGACCCTGGCCGCGTCAGCGCCCCCGGCTTCGCAGAACTCGCGGGCAGACATGGCTGGTGCGTCGAAGCATTCGATGAATTCGCTCAACCATACCCGACTCCCGCCCACTTGCAGTTTCGACTGCTGGTACTGTGTCACCGCGACTCATAGGTTCCCTACTGCCCGAATCCCAGTTTGCTCAACCAGCGCCGGGATTCGCTGCCACGGACTGCCTGCTTCTGCGGATTCGAAAGTGTCCCGTCTGCCGCGAGCGTGAGTCCCAGCTGGCGAGCGTTGTGTTCGATCAACTGCCGCGAATGATTAAGTTGACTCACCTGCCGCGACAGACGCGCTCGTTCAAGCGACAGTTCCAGTTCGCCGATTCGCGCCAGTTCGTCGAGTTGCTGCAGGGTTTGAAGGACCTGAACTGCCAGATCCTCCGGCAGATGTTCAGCCACGCTCTTCAGTTGTTCAGCAGGAAGGTGTCCGCTCGACCCCTGATGCTGATGCCGCAAACGACCGATCAGGGTCAAAATGAATGCTTCACGTTCGTAAAATGCAGTTCGCAGCTCCTGTTCATTCAGCATCTCTGCGTCAACTGCACGCGGAACTTCCAGCCGACATTCCAGTTCTGCCGACACCGCTTCCGGGCTGGCAGATTCTTCCTTTATGCGATCGAGTTGCTGCAGGACAGGCTCAACTGGAGAGTCGTAAACTCCTCCGTTTACCATGAACTCATCGCGGATTTCTGCCCATGAACGAGCAGTCGGGTTTTTCATGGGGGCCGATTGACTTGATCCGGCATTGGTGGATGCTGCTGACACTTTTGTGTCACCAACATGTGCCAGACCACCGACCTGATTGATGCGGCTGAGAATCCGATCTTCTGCTTCCGATAACTTCTGCTCCAGACCGCCTCCGGAACTGTCACGCATGGAGGATGACTGAAAGATGATCTCGGTCAATGTCTTCAGCACAGCGCTTTGACTTGCTGCTGCCGCCGACTGAGCCGACTTGAGCTCATCAATCGATATGCGGAATTCCTGACGAAGTGAATTCATCAGTGACTTGACATCTACTGGCAGTGCAGTGTCGACGGCTGTTGAATCGATGGATTGCTGTTGCGACAGATCGGCCAGCGATTCATCCGCCGAGTTAGTCTCAAACTCGGTTCGCTCACATTCCGCGACGACAGTGCAGCCTGCGTCCTGTCCATTGTGATCATCCACATCATGTTTGAATTCATCTGACGAATCTGCATCAGTTGCATCGTCGCATTCCCGGAGTGCGGACTGAAGCGCACCGCAGGATGCAAGTAACGATTCGAGCGAGGGCACTGGCGTCTGTTCAGCGACCGGGCGGACGGCCGATGTCGTTTCGTACGGGCCGCAGTTGTCACCTGAACGCAGACGGCTGGAACTTGAAGACCGACGGGACATGAACCACTCTTTCTGCTCAGGAAATGCACAAATCGACAGGCTGAAAGCACAAGAACTATAAGTTGCGATGACCTGCCACCGATTCTGGTGCCGCCGAAGCCTAGCCCGGGACGACCCTCCCTGAAGCTCTTCCCGGCAGAAGCCACTGACATTGGATCGTCAGTCTATTCCGACACTATCGACAGGAGCGGTTGTAGTGACAACCGCATGGCAATGTCGATGAACCACACGGTGGCTGCCGTCGATGTTTGCCTCGAAACTCTCCGGCAGACATACCGACACAGCGGACATTCGTCGCGGCAGGAGTTATAGTGTTCCCGATATTGTGCCACGGTCGAGGGAATTCCTCAGTACATGTGACCTGCCAGTTCCTGAACGAGAACCCTGTTATGGCTCGACTCATCCTGAAATCCGCCGTCTTTCCACAAGGCAATATTGAACTTTCTGAATCTGATCTGCCGGTGACTCTGGGCCGCAGTCATCGAGCCGACATTACGATCAATGATATGCTGTTGAGTCGAATTCACGCCGAAATCTGCCATGGCGACGTCGGTGGTTTTGAAATTGTGGACCACGAATCAACAAACCTGACGATTGTGAATAATCAGGACATCGAACGCGCGCTACTGAAAACAGGTGATTGCCTGCTGTTGGGAGAAACCGAAATCCTCGTCGAGATTGATGTTCCGGAAATCGACACCCACGAAAAAACTACACGCGAACTGCCTCTCGTGAATCCGCGGAAGCCTGTCGATCCGCCACAGGGTTCGGAATAAATCATTCCAGCGGACGAGTGCCAAAATGATGCCGTTGCCTCGGTTACATCTCCAGGATCTTTCCTGAAGCTCCGTGGTTCTTTAGGACCTGATGATAATCAAGTGCGTGAATTGGAACGAGGACTGATTCTGCACTGCTACGAGTCGAAATCCCGTCGGCGGAGCGACGGGCGTACAGTACACCCGTCGCTCCGCCGACGGGAAAGTTCTGCGCCGCGAACTTGCCGGCATTCGGGATCGAGAAGTTGTTTTTGGACGGGTTCTTAAGGATGATCGATCCCGTTGGAATCATATCGCTGCTGCTCTGTGCCTGGCTCACGACAGAATCGTTGTTGCAGTTTTGCCATTGCTCAAAGCACTGCCTTAGCTTTCGGACTGTCCGTTGGGCGCTGCCACGAGAGTCTGCTTCTCGGCGATCACTACCGCGCCAGGTGCCAGAAAAACGCCCATCGTCTGCCAGAGTGCGATGCCGATCCCGAAGGACAGTTTTACCAGAAGGCTGGTCTCATCGCTGTGGACTGCGCCTTTTGGTGATGCACTGACGACGTTGAAGCCAGTCTTTTTCAGAAGTCCCAGCAGGCTGCCGATCGGCATGGAAAACCGATGATCGTTGACAGCGCGCTGCAACACTTTCCGGCCTCGGTCAGGTGAAAACTTCTGCAATCCTGCACCGACTGTCGCCAGCCACGACTTATCCACGACACGCATCACGAGCAGACCGCCGTCGCTCAGACGGTTGTAAATGTCGCTCAGTTCTGTGGCCTGATCGGGCCAGTAGATATTGGCATCGAGCACGGTAATGACATCAAACTTTTTGTTCGAACCCTGAAAGTCGCGGATCTGTCCGCAGCATTCGGCCGACATGCCGCGGGTCTTTACGAAGTCAACTGCCTGCGGAACAATGTCGAAACCGCAAACATTGAAACCGGCATTCGTGGCAGCTTCCATGAAGCCACCGTACGAACATCCGACATCCAGCAATGATCGGCCTTCTGGCTGCATGTGTTTCTGCAGTTGTCCGAGAATCGACTTGTACATCCGCTGCTTGAACGTGTTGAGCTGCGCGCCTTGTTCTGTGTCGCCCCATGTCATCGTCTGAGTGTGGCTGACTTCGCTTTCCAGGCTGTAGCTGCGGTCCATAAAATAGGACCGACAACATTGACATCGCAGCCATTCCGCTTCACCGCGTGCATTGACAAACTTCCAGGCGTGACCAGCCTGAGTCGATGACGCACCGCACGCCGGACAAATGTCCGACTGAGGCGTGAATCCAGTTTGTTGTTGTGACAAGACAGCAGACATCTTCGGTCCTCATTTCGCACCAGCAGGGTCAGCCAGTTCTGACCAGCGTAGTATCCCGCAGATTTAACAAATGAGTCAATACGGGCTTGAACCGAGGAAATTCCCATGCGGGGAGCCCTCGTTATTCTCGAATTGTCTCCTGCACGCGCAAGGTTCTTAACCCCACAGTTTAGAGATTTTCTTCCGGATTTCCGAAGTGTCACTCTGGATCAAGCCACTCTGACCAGTGCCGCCATAACCGGAACCATACGTCACGCCCTGTGATTGCCTTTCAAACAATGCCTGAATGTGAGTTGGCAGAAATCGCGTGATCTTGCTGAGCGAATGCTGATCGCTCTTGCGGCGATTGTGGAAATAATATCGCTCGGGACGGACCACGCTCAGATGGTTTTTTGCCCGTGTCATCGCGACGTAAAACAATCGGCGTTCCTCTTCAATTTCTTCCGGACTGCCGGTTGCCATATCGGAGGGGATGTTGCCGTCAGCCGCGTGGATCACGAACACCGAATCCCATTCCAGACCCTTTGCCGAATGAATCGTGCTGAGAATCAAATAATCTTCGTCCACAAACGGGTCAGCCGGAAGGTCCTGCGTGGAACTGGGCGGATCCAAAGTCATCTCTGCCAGAAAATCTGTCCGGCTTTGATACCGAGCGGCGATGGCTTCGAGCTGAATCAGATCATTCAGACGAGCCTTTACGTTGTCGTACTTCGATTCCAGTAACGGCGCATAAAACAATCGCGTCGCATGAATGTCCGTGGCAACTCCCGCGTCGGATTCAGCCCGCTGTTCCATGTCCTGCAGCAGACGGATGAGCTTTGGCCAGTCGTCGCGCAGGGCTGTCGGTGGTGTCCACGAGGACCACGTATCAAAATGACCGCCGGCGTCACGCAGCGAATCCAGCAGTGTCGCGGCTTTCACATGACCGATGCCGGGCAACAGCACGAGAACTCGAAAACCGGCGACGGAATCCAGGGGATTCTCTGCCAGCCGCAGGAACGACATCAGGTCACGTACATGAGCCGTCTCCAGAAATCGCAAACCGCCGTATTTTTGAAACGGGACATTGCGGCGTCCCAGTTCCGCTTCCAGCGCCATGCTGTGGTGTGACGCGCGAAACAGCACAGCCTGCTGCTTCAACGGAACTCCCTTTTCCCTGCGATCCAGAATCTGATCAATCACGTACGTCGTCTGAGCGTCTTCATCACTGCATGTCACCAGCACCGGCAAACTGCCGTCACCGCGCGAGGACCAGAGTTCCTTGGAATGTCGTTCATCCGCTTCCGCGATGACCCGATTGGTGGCATCCAGAATCTTCTGCGTGCTGCGGTAATTCTGTTCGAGCGGAATCAGGACCGTGCCTGGATATTCATCCGGAAAGTCCAGAATGTTGCGGACGGTCGCCGCGCGGAAGGAGTAAATCGATTGGGCATCGTCGCCGACTGCGGTGAGCCCTTTGCCATCAGGACAGATGTTTTTCAGAATCTGTGCCTGCAGCATGTTAGTGTCCTGATATTCATCGACCATGACTTTCTGAAACTGCTGCCGCAGCATCTGCCCACCGTCAGCATTCTCCGCGAGTGCATTCCAAAACAGCAGCAGGTCGTCAAAGTCCAGGACGCTGGTTTTCCTTCGTGCTGGTGTAGCCGGTGAAGAGTTCGCCCAGTCGCTCCTGATGTTCCAGGCACCATGGGAAGGATTTCTTCAGCACAATCTCGAGCGAGTTCTGAGTGTTCACGCAGCGGCTGTAGATATCGAGGCATGTCGATTTTAAAGGAAAGCGGCTGTCCGATTTTGGCAAATTGAGCTTCGACCGTACCACGTTCATCAGGTCTTCAGAGTCGCTCCGATCCAGAATCGTAAAATCCGGATGAAGCCCGATCAGCGAGCCGTAGCGTCGCAGCACATTTGTAGCAACAGAATGAAACGTGCCGCCCGCGATACGTCGAATCGATGATCGCTGACATACCCTGGGATCCTTCACGATCGCAGGATCGAGCTGCACAAGAATGTGTTCGACTCGCCGCAGCATCTCTGCGGCAGCTCGGCGCGTAAAAGTCAGCAGGAGTAACCGCGATGGGTCCGTGCCAGACACGATCTGCCATGCGACTCGATGGGCCAGCGTGGTTGTCTTGCCGGTACCCGCTCCCGCAATAATCAATAATGGAGCATCGCCATGCATCACGGCAGACCGCTGTTGTGGATTCAGCGATTGCAGGAATTCGGGAATCGAGTTTTCGTTTGTAGCAAGATCCGTCATAGCGAACGCAGGATAGGGCAGGTCAGAGCCGGAGTACAGGCGTGCTCATTGGGCCGTTGCGTGTTTTGGAGTCGCTCATTAGCCGTTTCTGGGTGACCGCTGCGATTGAAAAGGAATCAGATGCGAATGGAAGGTAACGTGTTCGAGGCTTCTACGTACCCAAATCAGGCCAAAAATCAGAAAAGGTGGGATCGCGATGAGTCAGACCACCGTGGTCACAATACATCGCTGTCCGTCTTGCCCGAAGAACGTAAAATATGCTCCGCCAAAACCAGGAACGCAGCGCTCCAGAAATTCGTGGACACCATTATACGAATCGAGCAACAGCAACCTGGAACTGACGACGATAACGGGAACAATATAACCGAAAATCACGGCGACTTCACGTTTAACGGCGGTCGCCGACATCTTTACGCGAGACGGTTTCCTGCAATGTTCACAGCGCACTCTGAATTGCGGATGTGCCAGAGATGCACGACCGACGGAAACTCCCGGTTTAGTCAGATCACGCTTCAACGGCGAAATCACAACGCGGCTCACAACTCGCCCGGAAGGCGTGTGCGTGAAGCATTATCTCAACCGGAACTCGATCAAGATGTACGACAAGCAGGGCTCGGTGCTGAGGATCGAAACCACCATCAATGACACGCGGGACTTCCGAGTGTTCCGCA
>JBBJME010000097.1:0-23585 GCA_037719765.1 Planctomycetaceae bacterium | reverse complement strand
CCGCAGGTCGGCAGATGCTGCCGATATCCGCGAGCGTACCTGATCGGGTGTCACATGCTACTCGGGTGGTGTGTCCAAAACGACTCCGACAAGCAGGTCATATGCAGTGTGGCAGCCGACGGTAATGCCAAAACCGCGAAGCAGGAAGATGCTCGCAAAGACGAGTCCTGCGGCGATGCGGAACGAGAACGCGAACATGTTCAGCGCTTCTGCAGACGGACCGATGTGGTGTGCTACCGCAAACAGAAAGCTGGTGCAGATCGCCGCCATGACAGCCGCCCATTTCGGCGGAAACTCAAACATCCGAAAGAGCATAAACGCCGCAGGCACCAACAGGAGACGAAACATCACCTCTTCATAGACGCCGGCACCGATGAATGAGACGGCACGTGTGACGGGCCCCACGGAATTCAGCAGTGCTGCATCCGGCACTTGTTGCACTGCCAGCTGTCGGAACAGAACATCGTGGCATTGGCCGACAGCAACCAGACCGATTGCCAGCAGTAAACTTTCCGCCAGCATCCCCAGTTGCGTCTCGACGCGCACTTCCCACGGGTTCTTCCGCAGAACGTGCCATGTCAACAGCATCGTGAAAACAATGGCGGGCAGCAGCATTCCGTGTCCAAACCCAAGGTGCGACAACACGGAACGCATCCAGAAATCCGCACCGTTCCGCACGACATCCGGCTGATCCTGCCCCATTACCAGAACGCCGAATTCATAGACTACGATCCATGGAATCAAAAACAACAGACTGGACAGCGGCGTACGTGCGTCGCTCCAGTAGTCCGTCGCTGCTGGTGGAGAATCTTCGTCGTGCATGAGGGGGTTATCGGTAGTTTCTCAGCGTTGATGATGAAAGTCGTGAATGAACCGAGTCGGACGTTTGCGTAGGAAATCCGCAATTCGGCAGAAAGTGCCGACGCTGGTCATTCCTCCTGTGCGAACAACGTCAGAGACGTTTTCGGTGAATTGGTTGCTGCGAAGTGTGGACGTCTCATGCGAGGACGGTTTGTCTGAGGTTGTTCGGCAGCCTCGTTCGATGTTCCGTCATGCCACCGGAGTTTGTGTGTCAGCACGATCGCTGCATCGTCAATTGCCACCGGATGAATCATGCTCGTCTGAGGATTCCTAACCGGCAGACCCAGTGCATGGCAGACGGCGTGAGCTATCGCAAAATCTTTGTCAGCGATGGTATTCATTTCAATCGCAACGCAAAGGCCCCGTAGAATTCCTCAATCGCGGGTGGCACGATGTGATCGACTGCGGTCAGCGACAAAGTCTCGGTCGCCGTCAGGACGTGACCGGCGACATTGATCAGCCGCATCACTTCTTCAGTCTGGCCAGTTACTGTCACCCGCCGCATCCAGTCTGGCTCCGCAAACACAGACGCATCATAATCCTTTCCGGCGAACTCCAGCAGATGCAACGACGAGGCCTGCAGCGTGTGCGCGACGACGTCGGCTCCGCGCACATCGGGCAGCAGCGTGACGGCAGAAAAGACTGCCAGTCTCGCTTGTTCCAGCGACCACGAAGCGCGCGACGCGACGTGATTGTTTGCCAGCAGGACTCGATGTCCGGGTTCCGGCAGCAGCAACAGGCCGGACGGCAGTGCCTGAGTTTCCCGCGCGATGGTTTCGCAGAGTTCCCACAGGCGATCGTTCCCTGGCGATCTCTCCAGCAACAGTTGCTGAAGTCGCCGCATCAATGAAGCCTGGGATTCCAGACGCCAGATTTGGTTTTCCAGGCGATCGGTCCAGCGTTGCTGCGTCTGAAGAAGGCTTTTGATGTCACCGCACAGGTCATTAATTCGCTGCTCACTGGCAGATTCCGCATTCAGCATCACGGCATCTGCGACACGCGACACGTCTCGGATCTGTTCACGAAGTCTCGACAACGATCCTCGCGTCGCAAACGGATGGCTGAACGGCCCCGCCGCGCGGCGATTTGTGCGATGCACCTGATCCCGCAGCACCTCAAGTCGTCGCGAACGACGCATCGAATCCGGAGTCTGGACAAATTCTTCTGCCAATCGCAGACATGGTGCTTCTGTCACGGGCAACCTCTGAG
Organism: Planctomycetaceae bacterium; assembly: GCA_037719765.1. Lineage (GTDB taxonomy): Bacteria > Planctomycetota > Planctomycetia > Planctomycetales > Planctomycetaceae > SXXK01. The sequence continues at coordinate 21,515 of JBBJME010000097.1, read as the reverse complement.
AAAATGTGTTCTCGCCGCAACGTCTCTCCGCTTTTGTCGCAGACGAATTCCAAATGCACGGGCCGCCTTTCCCACATCGCTTGTTCGGCAATCACTGCCGGAGCGGTTCAAAGATTTCCGAAGAAATCGCTTTGGCAGGATAGAAGGCAGTTTGACGGCGTTACCTGCTGAATGAGCTGAGTCAATTGAACCACCTGAGTCGCGCAAAGCAAATGCAGCTGTTGTGCCTGGTGTACAGAACTCCCCGCAGTTGTGCCGATGCACTGAGTCAGGTCACTTGCCTGAATCCCTATCGAGACACCTCCATGCGCGAAGTCGCTGCTGAGTTGCGGACACTGGACCAGATTGCCACCCTGCTGACGGAACAGCAGAGTTGTTGTCCAGGTGCCGGCGATGCTGCGCCGCTGCCTTCCGTGAGTGGCGTGATGTCGATCGTCCATGACTTGCGGGCCCTGTTGTTTCCAGGCGTCCATGCGACTGATGGCGTCAATTTCATGCCAGGCATTACCGGCGTCCGACTCCAGCTGCTTCCGATCCAGACGCGTCTGAAACGCGAGATCGCGAGAGCTCTGGAACATGCCCGACAGGCTCAGGTGCGAATCCACAATGGGGAACCACAAGCATCCGCGGGAGCAAACAACTACACATCCGCAGCGACATTGATGACTGCCGCATTTCTGAGTCGACTTCCGGAACTGCAGCAGACGCTGGCCAGTGATGTGGCTGCGGCGTTCAACGGAGATCCGGCCGCGAAGACTCAGGAAGAGATCGTGCTGTGCTATCCTGGCATTGAAGCGATCACTGTTTACCGCATCGCACACGAGCTGCTGGTGCTGGGAGTTCCATACCTGCCCAGAATCATGACGGAGTGGGCTCATCGCGAAACAGGAATCGATATTCATCCCGGGGCGAGAATTGGCGGATCGTTCTTCATTGACCACGGGACGGGTGTCGTGATCGGAGAAACGTGTGAGATCGGCTCACAAGTCACATTGTATCAGGGCGTGACGCTCGGAGCGTGGTCGTTTCCTCGTGATGACGACGGAAACCTGATTCGCGGGACGAAGCGACATCCGACGCTGGAAGATCGCGTCACAGTATACAGTAACGCGACAATTCTGGGGGGCACAACGGTGGTTGGTGCCGGGTCACTGATCGGTTCCAGCGTATCGCTCAACCGCAGCGTACCGCCGAATACGATCGTCACGATTGAGAAACCATCGCTGAAATTTCGCGAAGCCGCGTAACCTGCAATGCTGGTTTTCGAAGGACATTGATGTCCGCGATTCGTCCGAAACGATCTGCCTGTACGTGTCCGGCGGCGTGGCAAGGATTCGTGAGAGTGCGACGACGGGCGGTATGCATCCCGTCATTCCGTCATGCGAAACCAATTCCCTTTCAATGAGTTTGCAGGTTTCATCCGGGGCAGCGACGGCTCAGCAGGTCTGAGCGTCCGCAACGGGCTGCGATTTTGGAAACATGGTCTTCAATTGCGACATTGTACGGCCAGAAATAGATGATCTGTGCCAATCAGTGTTATCGTGCTATCGCCATTCGCGTCCAGAATAGCTCCCTTCCAACGTGAGAAAAGAGCTGCTATACGGTCGAACCTGTATGGGATTTCCGATCAAGTGCGGTCACATGGCTCGTGAACAGTTCGGGGGTGGGCTGATCGCTGACCTTTGCAGAGCGTCCCCAGAAATTCACTTCGTCGTTTTGTCCGATAGCAGCAGCTGACAGTTGGAAGTGATGGTTGACTTCGATTGATTGCTCAGGCTGGAACGTCACCCAACCTAGTCTGCCTTCTTCCACAATCTTCAGCGGTATGAGACCTCCGTCGTCAAACTTCGCGAAGTACATCAAGTCGACACCGGACAATTTCACTTGGGCGACAATCAACCCTTGAGGCGAGACAATCACGCCGTTGCCAGTGGACACTCGAAGATCGGCATTGTTTTGCCTGGGCTGCACCATGACCTCAACGACACCCGATCTCCAGCGAGCCTTCTGCTCCTCAGTGGCTTCTGGAATGGACTTGGGAAGGCGGACGTGGTCTCGATGATAGACTCTCTTTTGCGACTCGTCGAGGATCGTCAGTTGATTGCTGTCCAGAATATACTTCGACTGGGCAAACGTAACTTCCCCATCTTCGAAGTACCGGATCTCCTTCTGATCTGGATAGACCTCTATTCGACGATCTGTTTGACCCCCTTGATATGCAAGCGTGTATCGATCATTTCGAAATGACAGATTCACAGGACGAACTTCCACGGGGTCTCCGGCCTTGTCAGTGATTGAAACCAGATGCCAGTCCCCTTCAAGTTCCGTGCTCGCAACGTCCAACGTTTTATGCGATGCCGCTGCGTCCAATTCCTTAAACGCTTCTCTATTGATGCCGTCAGGAAATTGCAGCGTTTCGTCGTTTGGCTTCCGGGTGCGGAGTGACATTGTTTCCTGTTTCGGAGTATTTTGGAGAAGCAAACATTGCTCGAGCGTTCCCTGGAGGCTGATTTGGCGTTCACGATTTTCAGTAGGCTCCGATGAACCATCAACCTCAAGGTTTTCGGCGAGAACGCATTGCTGCGGCGTTCCGTTTTGCAGCTTCAATGACACAAGCACATCAACTTTGTTCCCTGGAATCAACTTTCCGTGGCCAGTGTTTTCATCGTTGCCGTTCAGATAAAAGAGTCCCATTCCATTACCCGGATTTCGGCCGTCGTAGTCCGGAATCTCGCAAAGACCGCGTTTCCAGATGTTCGTGTTTTGCCCTTTTTGGCTTAGTGCTCCACTCACCAAGTCAGTGATCGTGTATTCGGAATGGATCGTTAATACGTCATCATTGAGTTCGTAAGTGTCACGTGCAGAAATGATCTCAGTGCTGTTATCGATCTTCTGACTTCCAAAATCGATTGTCCGCATATCTGCATCCACAACCAGAGCCCCTGACGTTGACTTTCCGGTCCAAATCGTCCCTGTCCATTGATTCGCGCGAATCCTCATGTTTACTGGCCGACGTTCAGTTCCCCATTTGGTGATATGCGCAACACGATGCCAGTCACCTTCGAGTTCCGTAACGACACCTGAATCGTCAACCACGCTCGATTCCGGTTGCTCTGGAGGCTTCAGCTCAGACTGATTCTTTAGTCTCCGACAATGTTATTCCAGTCCGTCTGCGGATTCAGCAAATCTTCAACTCGTCGATCCACGATCTGATCGGCGATGCGTTCTCGCATGTCGAGCGATTGCTGAGTCTGCAACAGGCGAGTCTGCATCTCCAGCAGTTCGGCCCGAAGAAGGCTTTGTCGCAAAGTGAAAGCTAGCTGCACGGCCGTTCGCAGTTCGGCCTTCTATGCGGCGTCCGGAGATTGCCGAAGCGACTCGGCGAGGTCGTGGGCTTGCTTGTTGGCGGTCTCGTAGTCGGTTCGCAACTCAGCGATCTTCGCCGCGATGGCACTTGACGCGGTGTCCGTCGCCGGTTCAGCTTCTCCTGCGAAACCTGCCGGACTTGCCGGACTGCTTTCTTCTTTTGGTGTGGCGGCTTCCTGAGCTGAGCAGACACAGATCGCGAGACTCCAGAGGATGCTGAGTAGAGTGAGATGGTTCATGGTGAACTCCTGGGACGGAGAGATTTGTTTTGGGTTGTTTGGTTTTGAAATGACAAGGCTCAACCCGGTACGGGTTTCACATCAAAGCCTGGGGGTCGCCGCCTTGCGGCGCACCCCAGGTAAAAAAAAGATCAATGTGACGAACCCCAACGGGGTTCCACAAGGTGCGAGAGGTTCGGTGTTGCACTGTGCAACCCTTTCAGGGTTCGACGGTATTGAATGTCATCAACCTGGGGTGCGCCGCTGCACGGCGACCCCAGGCTTTGTTGTGGAACGCCTTTGGCGTTGCTTTCTTTGAATATGGTACGCAACACGGAGGGCTGACGCCCTGCCGCTCGCCTGATCATGGCGGAGGTTCCTCCCAGAGCTTCTCGGCATCCTTATGCCACTTTTCGAAATCACCGCGAAGTGGTGAGACGGATTGTTCGCCGGCATCCCAACTCGCAGACGGTTCGGTTGAGATGACGGTAGGCTCGCCGGACAATGGAGGCTCGATCGATGCCGGTTTCTTCGAAAACAAACTCATTCCAACGACGCCTGCCAAAACGCACACACCGACAACCAACGACCATCGCCGCGACGAAGACGGCCGCGCCGGGACAACGGGACATTCCTTCGGCAGCGACACGGCTCCCGGTTGCTGCACATGAGCCAGACATCCTTCCAGCAATTGAGCGACCTCAACAGCACTTGCGAAACGATCGCCGGGACTCTTTGCCAGCAGCTTGTGAACGATCATCTCAAACCACGCCGGAAACTGCGGCGAAATCTCGCGCAACGGACGAGGCGACTCATCTGTCAGCCGCCGCAGAATTCCATACGTCGACTCCGCACGGAAGGGTGTTCGTCCGGTGGCCAGCGTGTACAGCACGGTGCCAAGACTAAACAAATCACTGCGGGCATCCACGGGTTCACCGCGAGCTTGCTCGGGCGACATATACAGCGGCGTGCCGGCGATGATTCCTGTGCGAGTGATGCTGGCATCATCAATGGCACGGGCAAGTCCGAAGTCGGTGAGCATCACTTTCTCGACGCTGATCTCCAGCAGAATATTCGCAGGCTTCACATCGCGATGAACCAATCCCTGAGCATGAGCCGCAGCGAGCCCGCTCGCCGTCTGCATGCCGATGCGAAGTATGTCGACCAACTCCAGCGAGCCCACTCGATCGAGCCGCTGCTGCAGCGATTCACACGCAACGTAGGGCATGACGATGAACGGCAGTTTGCCGCTGGAATGGACGGTCAGGATCGGCATGACGTTCGGATGCAGAATCGCGGCCGTTGCCTGAGCTTCTCTTGCGAATCGTTTACGAGCCGCCGCACTGACGGCCAGTTGCGGAGCCAGAACTTTCACCGCAACCAATCGTTTCAATTCCGGCTGATACCCTTTGAGCACAACGCCCATGCCACCGTGTCCGATGACTTCCTGAATCTCGATGTCACCAAGTCGCCCGATGTATTCCGGCGATGTGGATGGCTCCAGACACTCGACGGCGAAGTCCGCCGCTAAGTCCGATCCGATAACTCGCACAGCCCCAATACCCGATCGTTCGGATTCACCCGATTCACAAGCCGCCTTCAATGTGGCTCCGACTCGAGTCCACGCCGCCGGTCGCCCCGCAAGTTTTTCCAGTTCGCGCTGACACTCTTCGCACTGCGACAAATGCGCAGACAATAACTCCTCTTCCGCCTCGGTGAGTCGGTCGTCGAGCGATTGTTGTAGAAGTGTGGGGTTGCAGTTCATCTCGTGCTCATTCATCATCCAGCACCTCTTCGATGATTGACCTGATCCTTGCAAAGATTCGACTGCGGGACATGTAGATACTGCCAACGCTCACACCAAGATCCTTTGACACTTCGGCGATCGATCGACCTGCGACTTCTGTTTCCCAGAACGCTCGCCACGAGGATTCGCGGAACTCTGAACGCACTCGTTCAGCAGCCCAGAGAATCAGCTCCTGTTCGTACTGATGAAGCAAGTCCGCATCGACAGATGAATCGACTGTTCCTTCCAGCACTGTCAGAAAATCGGATCCTCCCCGGCCTGTGATTTGCTTTCGTTCCCGCACCATGAACTTGATGACGACGTTCCGAGCCACGCGGCTGAGCCATCTTCGAAATGATGCCGACTTTCCGTCCGCCTTCCAGCCATCCACGGATTTTGCGATGGCAATCAGCAACTGCTGAGTCACATCGGCCACATGCCGATCAGGCGTACCCTGCTTTCGAACGAGTCGCGTCAGAAACGGTTCATACGCGCAGACGAACTCGGTCCACGCGAGATCATTTCGCGGGTCCTTAAGTCGCACGATGAGGCTATGACGAGTTTCCGGCGGACGCATTGAACTCTGCAGTACGAGGCACACCAAAGTCAGACAGAAGCGAGTGACTATTATGGTGAGTCTTTACGCGGACAGGTAACTCACAGAGAAAAAGAATTTTTCTTGAATTACTCAAGAGTCTCTGGCGCCAGACTTCTGGTTCTCTCGCACTGATCCAGCCTGCGAAACGCGATCACCACCGGCATTGTCAGCTATGGAAACCAAAAGCCTGCAGCAATCACTCCCAGCCAGCGGACTTTGTTTCTGACTCGATAAGAATCCCTCGCTGACGCGTCGGGTTGTGATAATGCCCTCTATTTTTGACCAATTCATCTTTCCGCCGGCTTTCGGCAGCCACGCAAGGCGTGAAACTTTCACAATCGTATCGACGACGGAACCATCGGCGGCGGTTAATGTTTTGCCGATGGAGTCGAATCGGCCTTGGCTCGGATCGGATTCCTTCGTCGTGGCCTGGTGTGCGGCTTCCGATCTGAGGACAGCTCGGGCTATTTTTCTGACAGCGTGACATTCAGCCGCTTGCCGACAGCATTCGCCAGCTTCTTCAGAGTATCGAGCGGTGGAGTTCCTGCACCGCTGAAGAGTCGCGACAGGTTTGCACGGTCGATGCCAGTTCTGGCTTTGATGTTTTCCAACGACAGATTCTGTCGGTCACTTTCCGCGCTGATCGCTGCCACAATATCAGCAATTTGCGCTTCTTCCGCATCCAGCCGCGCGAAAGCTTCACGGGCTTGCTGTTTTGTGGCAGCAATCACTTCCGGACGCTCCTCTTTTTAAGCCTGACAAAACACCAACTGCCGGGACTGAGCTGACGGTGCCATTCCGATCACTCGGAATCGTAACGGCCTGTCGCGCGCTGAATGCCAGCAGATTTCCCGAGTGTCAACAGCGATTCCGCACGATTCGCCTGAATTCGGGTTGCTGATCGCCTGTTTCTGCATTCGATGCTTGCACAAACATAAACAAACAAAAAACAAAAGGGGACGAAAAACAAACAGAAACAGAAACGAGAATCGCGGTAGACGGCCTCTGTGGATAACTAAATTCAACATACAAGGGACGGCTGTTTCCAGCCGCTCCCCGGCACAGATCCGTATCCGCTGATGCTTCAGCAGCATCGTTGTTCGCCGACGTCGCAGGTACTACGGACTCATCTGCCCGCCTCGCTTCATCGTGAGGCAAGCTCAACTCGGGCGGTTGGCGTTCATGTCAGCCTTTCCGTCTGAGACGTTCGCTGACCGTTCCACTGGCGAGATTCATCGTTTCTCGTTGCCATTGGAAACCAATCGGACCTCCCGGTTCTCGCGTTTGGAATGTCCACGCATGCACAGGTTCTCGGGCTCCGCCGTGTTCGTCGATGCGTCGCCATAAACGGCAGCGACGTTATGGCCTTCTCCCTGACACAACAGGATCGGCACACGGAAGTGGTGCCCGTGTTCAATCAAAACACCGGGAGCTCAATGGCTGGCCTGCGTTACCCTTCGCACGGACGCTCAAGACAGACCGGTCGCCCGATCCGCCCCTCCGCTGAAGGCCGAAGTAGCTGGCTAAGCCTTCTTCGAAAGTACTTTCATTCTCTATTCCAAACCGGTTTTAACCCGGGACACTGCGTCCCATTTTCGCTTTGCGCACTGAAACGTCTGGCTGGCTGCATCCATCGTGCTCTCGACTGCATGGCTGAGGAACTGCCCTTGATTCGCGGGCGTGTGGAAGTCGTGCGTTCAATTGCCGCGATTCTCGATCCGACACAGGGCAACTGCGAGTTCCGCCGCGCCCGCTTCAGCGAACTGCATGTCACCTGCCAAGCCAGCACTGATCCCGTGCGACAGCAGATGGCGAAAGTCTTGCAGAGTTTTGAACAGGGCCTGTTTTCAGGTGGCGATGCACCTGGCTTGCCTCAGGATAATCTGGATCTGGAACGCTGGTTTCGTAACCCCAAAAGGCCACGAACGCCGCATCCACGGCCATCGCCATGCGGGTGTGCGAATCGTGCTGGAAGGCGCGTCCATGATTCACGCTCTGGATCTCCACCAGCGTCACCCCGAACCGCTCACCTTCACCGACCTGCTGCCCTTTCGCGACGCGACTCCTCATATCAGCCAACTCCAGTCGCTCCAACGCCGCAGCCTCATGCGGAGAGAAACGATCTCGACTTCTCGCCGAACTCGAATCCCGCTACAAAGACTCATCTTAGCCTGACAGCGGGCCGTTGAATAAAAACGTACCTACGTTCGGCACGAAAAGAATGCGATCTGACAATTTTGTTGCCATACATCGCGGATCTACCCCATGCCAATTAATGTCGTCTGTCCTCAATGCCGCAAGACATTGCGAGTCGGTGATCACGTCGCGGGAAAGAAGATTCGATGCCCGGCGTGCCAGGGAGTCGTCGCTGTGCCTGCGGAAGAGATCGTCGAGGTAGCGGAAATTTATGAAGAGCCCGGCCCCGAGCCCAAACGTAGCCCGGAGCCGCGAAGACAGCAAACTGCGTCTCGTCCGGAACCGCGTCGGAGACAAACGCGAGGCCAATCTGCTGACTCGCAAAATGTGCGTTCAAATCATCCCAGTCGACCACTTCGCAAGCCTCAAAAGTCTCGAGACTACGTGCATGCCCAGTGTAGCGGAGTTACCACGATCGACGGCCCGGAGTTCCAGGCACTCGCTGATCCCCTCACCAAGATGACATCGACCTATTGCAGTGAATGCGACGCGGTATTTCCGATCGATGAGTTTGCGTGGGTTGATACTCAGGAACGAATCTCCGACTACTACGCTCGCTATCAGCAGCAAGCATCAGGGCTACAGAAATTCCTCGCATCCCGCACTGGCAGGTTTACGATTTCAAGTATCGTATTTTTCCTTGGACTGGCCTCGTGCATCGTGCTTGGCATCTTTGGACTTATTGTCGCGATTGCCGGAGCGATTGTCTCCATCATAGTGCATGTGATGTCAATTGGCCCCATGATTCTGCGACAGGTCCTCGGCACCAACGATCCTACGCGATTGACCTGAAAATGCGAAAGTAGTCATGCCAGTGTCATCTGGATCTTTGAAAACCGGAAGACAACGCCTTGTTCGGGCGTGCTGCCGTTAATCGACGGTCTTGCAAACTGCGGGCCGACGCCCAGCTGCTCGCAAATGTTCCTGTCATTGCGCCGCGTGATGTGCTTTTCTATGCGACTTGTCGTTTCGCATCCAACTCTGGATTCAAAAAGGGGGATTGTACTTTTAAGCACTAAGTAGAATTTCCCCTTATTCCCTTCCGTGATGAGCATGGATACACGGGCGGCAACGACACGGTTCGCCGTTTTGTGAAGCAGCATCGCGGGAAGCAGCGCGAGACATTTATCCCGCTGGATCATGCAAACGGGTAACCACACTCCACGAGTAAGCATGTGCTGGAATCGGCATTCGTACGGAATGCACGGCCCTGGTCGTTGAAGTCAATGAGTGCGGCGAAAACGAAATGACCGGGATCTGGTGCAGGGACAGCGCCACGCCGCTCATCGTTGAATCGAAGCAGACTCCGAAGAAACACAAAAGGCTCTCGTCACAAAAAGAGGACGAGAGCCTGAGAGTTATCGAGAGAACCAAACGGCCTGCCACCACAAGTCCACTCTGGCTCGAACAAGCGAAGCCCATTCCGGGCTGAACTCGCACCAACGTCGCTGAAAAAGACAGCGTGATGCTGAGTGATGTAAAATGCAGTACGAAGCCGAAGCTGCAAAACTCAGAAGTGCAGAACACGCCTCAACAGAAACGGGAGGCAGGTTCACTCAAGAGATCATTTGTTCCATAGGCGTCCTCCAAATAAAGGAAAAACACAGCAACGGAAAAAAAGGCTTCTGCGGTGAATGTTACCGCCAATTGAAAACCCGTCAATAAGAATTTTCAGCGTAATGGCTTCTGCATCTCATAATTCACACAATCGCGGAACCAGGGTCGATTGAAAACTACGCTCAATACTGGTCGGACGTGCTGCGATCGATTCGCCAGGCGCTGATGCGACAGGCGATAGTCCCTCAGCAGGCAGGATCATTTTGGGGCACACGGGTCCTGCCACTCCATCCCGGCAGATTCCTGAGACGACTGGCAGTGACTTCCCTTAACGCCGCGAGTCGTACCCATCAATCACTCCAGATCCGCCATGACGCACATGGCCGCATTTCGTCCGGGGATGCCGCTGACCGCGCCGCCGCGCAGGGCCGATGAGCCGGCGCGGTAGACGCGGGGATGATGCGTTTCGACGCCCCACCGGCCGACCTGATCAGGATCGTCGGTGAAGAACCATGACAGAGTGTTGTGAAAGATATTCCCCTGATCCAGATCCACTTCGCGTTCCAGATCCACCGGCGTTTTCACTTCGATGCACGGTTCACCGCGGCGATCGCCGCGAGCATTCGACAAAGGATTCGGAGCAGATCCGATCGAGGCCGGCGAGGTATCGCTGTTTGACTTCCGTGCGACACGCATCGTTGTCGTTTTTGAACAGGCGGTATGGCATGTCAAGGCCGAACAGGGTCAGCGTGTGATAGCCCTTCAGTCGCAGCTCTGGAGACAGGATCGAATTGTCCGTCAGCGTGTGACAATACATTTCAGCGGGCGCGGGATCCGGCAATTCCAGGCGCGACGCCTGTTGCCATGACGTTTGCATTTGCTGGTAACTTTCATCGAGATGGAATGAACCCGAAAAAGCTTCCTCCGATGTCACGCCGATCGCTTTGACCTGCGGCAACCGGTGCAGCAGCATGTTCATTTTGACGACTGAGCCCTCGTCCGTTGGAATCGGATTCCATGCTTCACCCAGCAGACGAGCAAAGGTTTTTGGCCCCGCATTGACAAGGACTCGCACAGCGTCTACACCGTGTTCCACTTGATTGACCGCATAAGAAACCGTGTGGCAGATCGGACCACACTCAACATGCGTGACTGGCGCGCTTGTGAGAAAAGTGACTCCCAGCGCGTGGCAGCGATTGGTCAGCGCATCGACAAGAGATTTCATGCCGCCCACAGGAACGCGCCATTCACCAGTTTCGTTGCCAATGACGTGATACAGAAAGCAACGATTCTGCAGCAGCGACGTATCGTGCGGCTGAGTAAAGACGCCGATTTTCGCATCGGTCAGCAGCAGGCCGCGAAGCACATCATGCTCAGCGAGTCGTTCAATCACTTCGCCAAGTGGCCGTTCGACCAGGGCGTGCCATGCCACGCGCTCGTCGTCGGTTTGCAGTGCAGACCGAAACGACTCACGGCTGCGCAACGGCTGCAGCAGCGATGGCCATGCCACGCGGGCCATGGCAGATTCCAGTGCCAGCAGTCGTTCGTAGCCTTTCCAGGCTTCGTCGCTTCCGGTCATCTCTCGCATTGATTCACGCGACCGATTCTCATCAATATTGGAAATCACAAGTCCGCGATCCGCGCCGCTGGCATCTGTGTAGGGCGTAAATGATGCCGTGCGCCGTCGCCGAGTTTCGAACTGGAGGCCGAGTTCATCAACAATCAGCGGCGGCAGCAATGAAACCAGATAAGCATAGCGGGACAACAAGGCGTCATAGTCCGGAAACACCTGCTGTGAAGCCGTCGCTCCGCCCAGGTAGTCGTTTCGTTCCAGAACCAGCACCGACAACCCGGCCTTTGCCAGATACGCCGCAGCAACCAGTCCGTTATGACCACTTCCCACAATCACTGCGTCGTATCGATTCTTGATTTTTGATAGTGTCATCTTGTCCCTCACTGCGTGACTTCAATCAACTGATCGACCGAGCCAGCGGGCAACTCCTGCAACGCTCCGCCGGGCCAGTGGATTTTGAGGGACTGATAGGTATCGAATTTGCCGAGTCCGAATGTGACCGGCAATTCCACCTGAGACTGATAACTGCGGGTGGGCATGACCGTGCGGCTGAGAACCGCACCGTCAGTCAGAGTCAAATCCACTTGAGCGCCAATGGCGTCTTTGTTGCAGGTGGTGCCGTTCAGATGGACTCGAAGCCAGTGGTTTCCGGTCTGTTGATTGTTGCGTAACAGGCGCGGACGGCCACCGGAAGAAAACAGCATCAGATCAAGATCACCGTCCGCATCGATATCCGCCATTGAGGCACCTCGACCAACCATGCGTTTCATAAAATCGGCGCTGGTCTTTGCTTCCGGGAGCATGACAAACTCGCTGTCAAAATCAGGGCCGCAATTCCACAGCAGGTGGGGCGCCTGTTCATAATGCTGGCTGGCCTGCACGACCTGAATGTCTTCCTCAAGGTGCCCGTTGTTTTCGAACAGGTCAACACGCCCGTCGAGATCGGCATCAAGAAAAAGGACGCCAAACTTCAGGTCGGTTCGTGTCACCGGTCCAAGGCCGTTTGAAACCGCTTCATCGCGGAAGACAGGAATCGGCGATCCGGGAGTCTGGCAAACATACAAGGCTGTCATTTCGGTTGCGAAGTTGCCGATCACGATTCCGAGGGCACTGGTGTTTCGAAAACAGGCGAAGTCGATTCCCATCGCGCCGCGTGCTGCACCGCTGTTGTCAAATGCCACGCCGGACGTTGCAGCACTCTCGATGAATGTGCCGCCGGGCTGATTGAGCAACAGCAGGTTTTGAACGGTGTCGTTGGCCACGACAATATCGGAAAGTCCATCACTGTTGACATCGGCAAATGTCACACCAAGTGATTTCGATGCAGGAACTCCCGTATTCGGATCGCGAATCTGAACGTCAGCCTGCTCTGAGACGTCTGTGAATTTCCCATCGCCGTCATTGCGGTACAAATACGGAAATGCCCCCTTGAAGTCGGTCGGCCGGCCGTAGGCGCGCAGTGTTCCGTCGAGTGTGAATTCCATCGACGCGTCGATTTCGCGTGACCATTCGATGTAATTGCAGACGAACAGGTCAAGGTCGTTATCCAGATCGAAGTCGAACCAGCCGCAACTGGTGCTCCAGGCATCATCACCTCCCGCCACACCCGCCCGCGGTGTGATATCGATAAACTTGCCGCTGCCTGCATTTTGAAACAGGTGATTTGAGCCAACACAACTGACGAACACATCGACATCGCCATCGTTGTCAAAATCGCCGCAGGCGACACCGTTGCCGTACATCGCTGCGTCGAGCCCCGAACCTTCGGTCACGTTCGTAAATTTGCCACTGCCGTCGTTCGCGTAAAGTGCGGACGTCGGTAACTTCGCAGGTTTCTCGCTCGCCCAGGGCCAGACGTTGGAGTTGATGCACAGCAGATCCTGATCACCGTCGTTGTCGAAGTCCAGAAACGCACCGCCACCACCCATGGTTTCCGGGAGCAGCTTTTCTCCTTCCGCTCCGTTTTCGTGAACGAAATCGATGCCAGCGGCCAGAGTGATGTCCTCGAATGGGATCTCTGGAATCACCATCGCCGGGGCAGCACGAGCGACTGGCAGGGCAGTTGGACCTCCCGATGTCGCAACTTTTTCCGGTACTGGACGAGTGGCCAGCCAGATTGAGGCCCCTGCGACCGCCAGCAGGACAATGCCTGCCGCAGACCAGCGCAAGGCGGAGCCGACGACATCGTCGTTCTGGATTTCTTCAGGTTCGGGTTGATTTGATCTGGGTTTCATGGTCATTTGCTTTCGGCCACTGGCTGGGTTGCTGCGGTCACCTCTGGCTTTTTGCGCTGCAAGTCGTAAATCACGAGTGCCTCCGACGCAAAGTCCGCGGCTGGATACTTCTGCCGAGCGGCACTCACCGCCTGGCCCCGAGCCGTATCGTCCGGCTTGTACTTCGCGTGCAGTGCCTGATGCTCGGCGGCTTTTTCCCTGTCGCCCAGCTGCGAATACAGCTGACTTAAGTTGTAATGAGCGTCGACGTTCTCAGAATCGATCTCCAGTGTTTTCCGGAAGACTTCCGCTGCTTCCTGCAACCGAGCTCTGCGTTCGTCAGCGCGGGCTTCGGAACGGATCTGGAGGGCGCGGTCAAAAATGGTCTGCCCGAGCAAATTGATGACCTCATAATCTTTGCTGAAGTCAAACTTACGAGTCACAGTATCTTCCGTACGATATTCCATCACTTGTCGGAAATTCTTTTCCGCATCTTCCAGACGATCCTGTTGCCGGTTGATCACGCCGCTCAGCCATGCCATCGTCCACGGTGGTGCAGTGTTGTCCTTTTCTTTGAATTCGGCAGCACGTGTGATCGCAGCCGCGGCTTTGTCCAGCTGTCCAGGACCGGCTTCGGCAACAAGCACGCGGGCCAGATTCAGCGGACCGTCGAAGCGTTTGAGCTTCTCCAGCTCCGTAAATGCGGCTGCCGCTTGTTTCAGTTCTGCTTTTCCCTTGAGCAACATTCCAATGCCATAGTCATTCCATCGCTGCCAGTGCGGCACATCGCGTTCAGGATTCGTGATTTCTGCCGTGACGCCTTCCACCGGGAATGTGACCTGATCCTCAGCCAGCAGCATGACGGGTAATTCATTGCGGTATTTTTGACCGTCTTCGTGACCGCGAATCGGTCGCCCGAGCGCCGCCATCTTCTGATCGACAAATTCCATGTAGGTTGAATCAAACTTGCGATACAGCAGCCGCAGCTTCACGCTGACGGGAGCAGTGACGTTGTCCGGCATCGTGAAACTGTAGTGTACCGTCTGACCAGCTCCGGGAGGAATCTGGTGCACATAGAGGGCGGTGAAAATGTCCTGAGCGTTTCGGCGATCGATGCGATTGCCATCTTTGTCCAGCATGAAGTTATTCACAAAATGTGACCAGGGATCAACGCTGTTGTCGTCCTGCATCATGCCGCTGGCACCGATCTGCTGATCACCCGACGTGACGGAAACCTCCAGCCAGATTTCGTTTGAATCGGTTGTCCCCTGCGTAAAATGATGCCCCATTTTCACAGTGCGAATGACAGTTTCCAGCAGATACTTGTTCCCGGGTTTCAGAGTCGGAACTTCCGGTCGTAACGGTGCCGTGAGCTGACCATCGACCGTGCCGCCTTCGCGAACACCGAAAACATCGACCCGCATGATGCCCTTCATGAATTCTTTGTGAGCTTCGATCGCGTCATCGTTGTTGGTGAGCCAGTTGATTCCAGTGTTGGCCGAAGGGAAAAAGTGATCGTGCGTCTTCAATTTTCCGGTGTCGTCAAAGTATTTCGCTCCGAAGTCACCGGATTCTTTGAGCGGCATGTGGCAAGTATTGCATTCCGTCTGGGCTTTCGGAGGATAATAAAAGCTGCGAGCCCCATGGCCCGACACGCCGCTCAACAGCCAACTGTCGTAGTGGTTCTGACCTCGCAGCCATTCCTTGTAATGATTGAGCGTAAACGGCAGATTCACCTTGTGACATGTGCTGCAGAATTCGGCTGTCTTGTGCAGCGGCTTCAGGAACGTCTTCTTGTGGAATGACGGCTTCGCTTTCACCAGTTGGTTATTCACCCATTGCAGCAGTTCGTTCTTGCTGGTCGCAAACGGATAATGAATTGGCTCCTCGATCGTGTAGTCAGCGTTGCCCTGAGTGCTGTTGACATTCGTAATGGCATGGCACACCGTACATGTGATTCCCGCCTGAGAAGTGGGATGTTTGAGCATGTCGAATTTCGGATCATCGAAGGCGCCACTGAAGAACGGTACCGGGTCATGGCATCCGGCGCAGAACCGCGAGCCCTGCACGTTCCCATCGCGTTTCATGCCGACTTCGCGAGTTTCCGCCACGCTGGCAAGGTACGCCGAATTGTTGAACGAACTGAAATGATGCGCGCTCTTCGCCCAATCGTCGTGAGCGTCTTTGTGACACTTAAGGCAATAGTCGTTCATATCCAGCACTTCGGCAGAAATGAAGTTGCCTGTCGCAGTACGAGCGAGCGAAGGTTTGTAATACTTTTCTCCTTCTTTCGGACCAACGGTGTTCCAGGCGCGGGGGTCGCTGGCCTGCATCATGATCATGCCGATCGCGGTGGCTCCGGCAAGTCCGGCCCAGACCAGACCCTGCTTCCAACGCATCTTCGGGCCGACGAGGCGGTGCATAAAGTACAGCCAACCCCCGATGATCGGGCCACCAACGTGCGCCCAATAAATGACATTGCGTGCGACGGGACTTTTCAGATCGATCAGCCCTTCGATTCGCATCAGCAAAAAACCGGAAACCAACACCACGATGCAGACTGCGAACAGCGCGTATCCAATCATCACCGTGCGGCGGATCTTGCGGTCCTTCGTGTTCCGCATATGGATCAGCCCGAACACAATGAACGGCAGTACGATCAGCAGCCCGACGACAATATGGACCAGAAACATACATTCGTAAAAATAATCCTGGTACTTCTGTTTCGTCCACCACTCTATAAACGTCACGCCAGCGAGATACGCGCTGTTGGCTCCGATCACAGCCAGCAGAGTCAGCACAACATTGAACACAATTCGCAGTTTTGGCCCGATGGCCTTCCGCACGATTTTCTTTGGCGCAACCGCAACAGTGGGGCTGGAAGCAACTTCTGACATGGAATTGATCACTTTCTGAACGAGCGATCAAGACCAGAGTGACTGGTCGGCGAGCGCTGGAGAATGCCATAAAACGCTGAAACTGAAAAACAGTCAGCAATCCGAAGACACAGAATCGGGCGGCTCTCAGCCAACAGATTCCGGAGGCATTTCGATCAGCAGCGGAAATCCGCGCAGCGCGCGAGCGTGAAAGTTGAGGTCTCGACGACGAGACACATCCGACGGCAGTTCAACGGCACGCGCACCGCAGATCAGGCGATCCTGGTGTCCGCTTGTCACAGTTGTGGGCGGGGCAATGGGCAGGGACGGTGTCGGGCTTTGCTGACAATTCGGACCACTGCAGGGAATTGGCGACGGGAGAGGTGTTTCGTGCAAGAGGAAAATATCTTTCGACAAACCCACCATTTCGGATTTCAGGACGTCTTGTTGGTTCCGCGCGACGCCGCGGCGGACGTCTGATCCATGTGGCGTCGGCGTTCGATGTCGTGAAAAGACATATTCGCCGCATGACGCGTTGCAGAGACCGCAAGACAACAAAGCCACCCCGATCGACACGGCAAAAATCGCAGTGCGAAGGAATGTGATTCGAATTGTCACGGTTTTGATCATATTTAGAATTGAGAACTGTATCCCGCGCGACCGGAAATGAGTCCGGCGAGCGGAGCGGCGTGAGCCGTCCGATACCTCGTTTTTGTACCGGCAAGCTCACGCATGCCGCTCGCCAATTCGCTCACTCATGACCGCGGAGAGCATAACGCCGTGTCAAGATTTCATTTTGGAGTACAAACCACTGCATCCTACGACGAATGAACCAATTTACGCCAGTTACAAATTCCTGCTTCGGCAGCATTTTGCTCCAAAAGTCCCGAATCGCTACGCTACTCCCATGAATGAATTCCCGGTTATCAGCGTCACGGAACTTGTTACGGCCTTCAAGGAGGTTGTCGAGACGGCATTGCCTCCGTGCAGTGTCGAAGGTGAAATCTCGAATTGCCGGATGAGTCCCGCAGGCCACTGGTATCTGACGCTCAAGGATGAGACATCGGAAATCAGCGCTGTCATCTGGCGGAGCGCGGCGGCACGGATCAAGTTCGTGCCGAAGGACGGGATGAAAGTTCTGGCGACCGGTTCACTGCAGGTCTATGTCGCTCGAGGAACCTGTCAGTTTGTGATCACGAACCTGATGCCGCAGGGAGTCGGTGCACTTGAAATGGCGTTTCGTCAGTTACGCGAGAAACTGGCGGCCGAAGGACTCTTTGAAGAATCTCGAAAACGGCCGATTCCGCGCATCCCCAAACGCATCGCCCTGATCACCAGTCCGTCGAGCGCAGCCGTGCGCGACATGATTCAGGTGATTACACGTCGTTGGCCGGCTGCGCGGATTGTGATCCTGCCCGTCCGCGTTCAGGGCGAAGGGGCGGCTGAAGACATTGTGAAGGCATTGAGAAACGTGCATCGGATTTCCGACGTGGATGTCGTGATCGCCGGACGCGGCGGTGGAAGCCTGGAAGATATGTGGTGCTTCAATGAAGAAAAAGTGGCCCGCGCGATCGTGGCGTGTCGCGTACCGGTGATCAGTGCCGTCGGACACGAGATCGATGTTTCCATCGCCGATCTGGTCGCCGACCGTCGCGCACTGACTCCCAGTGAAGCTGGTGAATTTGTCGTGCCCTCAGTTCAGGAACTCAACGACGCTCTGCAGCAAACCGCTCGTCGAATGCGGCAGGTTCTCCGCAACTGCGTGGAACGCGTTCGCCTGCAGTTGAGCGCGATTGAAGCTCGATCCGTACTGCAACGCCCCATGACGCTCATCGATCAGCGTCGAATGGCGTGCGACGAGCTGGGGCAACGTGTCGTGACGGCCATGAAATTATTCGTCGAACGCCGCCAGCAAACAGTCGCTCGAACGGCGGCCGCATTGCACGCACTGAGTCCACTGCAGGTCCTGTCCCGAGGCTTCTCGCTGACACAAACGACCGACGGACAGGTCCTGCGCGACGCTGACCAGGTAACTGCTGGCGATCAACTGATCACGCGGCTGGCAAGCGGACTAGTGCATTCCACCGTGAACTAATTGGGTTGCTTCGTAGGATGGACATTCATGTCCGTCGTGCGGCCGAGAGATACCAACGAAGCGAAGCTTGTTGTGTCCCAACAGTCCTTCGACAGTTAGGCACTTTCTCGTGAAAGCCTCGGACATGAATGTCCAAGGTACGGGAATATCGGAGTTCAAAGACGATCGCGGTAGACGGCCTGTGTGGATAACTAAATCCAACATACAAGGGACGGTCGTTGCTGACCGCCCCCCGCACAGATCCGTACGTGACGAACTACGTCATACGGCTCCTCCGTCAGGTCAAACGATCGCGCTGCTGAGCAACGATACCGGTCATGGCCATCGCGCCGCTCCAGGTGATGCGAGCTCCGGCACAGAGTCCGATACATCGACGGCAATTCGACAACTCTTCTCTTCGGTGACTTCCTTTCCTCGACGGGCTCCGCCGCTGCGGTCGCAGTTTTGTTCGCCCGTGTCGATGGTACTACGAAGTCATCTGACTTCCCAACAGCGTTCATGCCAACATTGCCCTCGGAGAGGTTCGTTGGCCGCTCAAGGAGTGAACCGCCAAGCGGCTTTGCACCTGAGGCTGATGGGACCTCCCGGTTCTCGCGTTTGGAATGTCCACGCATGCACAGGTTCTATGACTCCGCCGTGTCCGTCGATGCCTTGCCATAAACGGCAGCGACGATGTAGCCTTCTCTCTGTCAGGACAAGATCGGCACACGAAAGTGGTGATGTCGGAGCTCAATGGCTGGCCTCCCCGTGAGCGCATCGTCCCCCAGCAAAAAGCACCGCCGCACTGTCCGGGTCATCACATGCACAACTGCAGTCTCATCCGCCGCAAACACTTCCACCCGTGCCAGCCGAGTCATATTTCCAATCCTTTCAACGCAGCTTCACGCCATTCCGCTTTCAGCACCTGCCTCAGAATCCCACGTCGCGTCAAGTAAATGCTGTGTCCCCGTTGTGCAACATCTCCCCGTTGTGCAACACGTTTGATACGCCCGGTCGACCATTGCTCACTTGCTTCTCAGCCGACGATCGACAGCCATTTTGTTGGCGAATCACTCAAGCAGACGACGAAGCGGTCGCGGCGTCAGTGGACTGCCGTCGGCGGAGTCACTACGAAGACCAACTCGACATCGCCAATTTGAATGACGTCGCCGTCAACTGATAGCGATTTTGGCACAGCGCGCTCGATCTGTAGCGCGATTAGTCCGCGGAGCGTTTCGACACGCAGGTCGTTGACTCGTTTCCCGGCGAGGAAAATGGTCGGCGTGGCTTCGACACCCAGCGATTGGCCCAATTTGACGTCGGCCTGGATGCGGGACATCAATTCGTCCGACTGCCGGTCGGCCTCGAACGCTTGACTGTCCATGCCTGATGCCGTGGCTACGGTAGCCAGTTGCTCGTCGGACGGCAGATCCCGCATCCTAAACAACAAATCGTGCATCTGCCAAAATCGATTTTGCTGATGTGCCGCTTCGGCGGCCGACGCAAAGCGACAGGCACCGGGATGACGTTCCGATTTCACGGCCGGATTGCACGTCGATTCCAGCGGATAGTGCTTGAACACAATTGTCAGCTTGGCGCTAAACTCGTATTGCAGCTCTGCCAGCGTCGCCGCAAATCGGCGGCAACTGGGACAGCGAAAGTCGCTGAAGATGACCAACGTCAATCCGCCCTCAGCGGCACCCGTCTGCGGCGAACCGTCAATTGGAATAGGGTGAATTTGGGCACGCTCGAAGTCCAACAGAGTTGCCAGTGGCAACGATTCACCTCTCAAGCGGTCGCGCTGAAGTGATTCCTGGATCATCACCGCTTGGTAGATCGCCAAGGCGGCCAGCGCACTGGCAAAGAATCCGACCGCCTTCCATTTCCCCGCCACGGAATCATCGGCGTCGCGTCCGAACGCAAATCGAATCGCGCCGTGAAACCGCGCCGACCATTGCCGCACCGGTCCGGCACCGCACGACAATACGATCGGCAAAACAGAATTGACTGAATGCACAATCATGCACAGCGGGCAAAGCGGCGCGAATCCGACCAGCATCGCGGCAGTCAGAAGCATGCTGATAAATGCTATCGGGATTGAAACGACGGCAGCGGCCAGAAAAGCATCGGCCGCGAACGCTGGCCCCAGCCACCAACCGACCGCCAGCACGGTCGCCAGTCCACCGAACCACACAACGCCCCAGCCGGCCAACGGAATCCCCGCCTGATGCGCCATCGGACTGCGTAGCGTCGCATCGCAACTCGGGCCGAAGATTGCGGAGCAAACATCCGCCACTCCGTCCACTTCCTCAGCCAACGAAAACGTGCGCACCAGCAAATAGATCGAGACAACCATTCCCAGGGCGATCAAGAAAACGCTGAAGTTTCGTACGATTCGCGCAGGCACGGTCGCTTCCGTCGTCAAAAAATCGGCGGTTGAATTTGTTCGTTTAATCAAATCAACAAAAAAGGGCTGTGAGCGATCAACTCACAGCCCAACGCGATTCATCAAATGGGGTTAACCGCAGGTTCGGTTACGGTACCACCGGTAATACCACAAATACGCAATCGGCATTTTTCAGCAAAGGCAACGTGATGCCGAATAAGTCTTCGAAAAGGTCCAAAGAAAAGAACTCCCTGCTGTCGCCGTGGGCGACGTGAGCGGGGACGGCGTTCGCGGAAACCCTAATCACTTTTCCAAAGGCGATGACACCAATAACGTCATCTACGAGAATGTCGTTGACGTGGCAAATGTTGACCTTCTCCTTGATTGGCTTGGCGAACGCGAGATGCGCCATCGGCGCGGCGAGTAGCATTCCAACCATTGCAAGCAAGACCAAAAATCGTTTCATAACCCAAACTCCTTATCAAAGTGACACGAATTCAAAACCCAACGGAGAGATACGTTGTAGCATGCCCCTTTGCGAGTGCAATAGCTGGCGAGCTAAGATTTGACAAACTTTCCCATTCAGCAGGGTGCGATCTGCCGAGCGAGCCTTGAAAGCAAGGAAATTACGGGGATTGTCGAGAGCTTAGGACGTTGACGGCTGGCAGTGCT
>JBBJME010000312.1:0-7856 GCA_037719765.1 Planctomycetaceae bacterium | reverse complement strand
TCCTTTCCGGCAGAAAGGACCTACATGAAATCGCCGAAACGCAGCCTCCTGCAAAAGCTTTTCCCATACGCCAACCGGAGTCGCTCAACCAACGGGCTTCTTGAACAAATGCCTTGAGCTTCGGCTTGACGGGCTCTCATCGCCACAGGCCCACTCCGCTCAACCGTGAACGTTTATCCGCACCCGGGAAGTCAATGCCTTCCGTGTTAGGCGGCACGAGCGTACCGTTCACGGGATAGGCTCCTTAAAAGCAACGAACACGAAAAACGCTGAGAGCGCCAGTAAGAAACCACCAGCCATCTGAATCTGCCAGGCCCGCTCCGGCCGCATTCTCTCGTAGACGCGGATGACTATTGCTGGCGCTACGAAACGTAATAGCGCCTTCAAGACCTGAGACCAGCCAATCAGCGTCAGAACAACTTCAGGAAAGGTCCAGACGTTGTGGAACGAAACAATCAATGTACCGATGTTCAAGTAGAGGAACCCTTCGGCAAATGGCCCCAGCCGGCCGAGGCTGTGTAGCTTCGCGAAGTACTCCACCCAGGCACTTCGTTGGAAGATATGCGAGAGCCCAATCACGAAAAAGTTCACTGCAGCGAAAACTTCGATTGCCCTTTCCATTCAGACTCCGATTCTCCCGACCGTTGACGGCTGCCGCCTAACGAATTGCGATCTATGCGGCTGGCGATTAGCCGGACGTATCGATCGTGCGTTGAACTTTTCTGCTTCGTGGGGCCGCGTGTGGGAGTTGCTCAATGCGGAATCAATGCAACTCGTGAAGCGACATCAGACGAATAATACACCCTGGGTGGCGGCGTGTCACGAGGACTGGGGCGGTCGCCGGGATTTCTGGTCGAAATGATCGCAGCACGTCGCTGGGATTTCCGGGCGAAGGCCGTGGCGGGACGCGGCGGAAATGAATCGCTCACCGCCACGCACTGGAACACCACCATCAAGACCTTCTACCAACGTCAGCTGGCAAAAGGAAAACCCAAAAAATTGGCCCTGACCGCAGCCATGAGCGGATGAACACTGAAATTGAGTATTGCGAAAACATCCGGTAGACTGCAAAGGAACTGCTGCCTGCCGTTATAAGGAATGCGGCGTTGGCGGCAAAGGCTGCACATCCGGACAAAAAGACTTTTGTGATTCGAATTGTGCACGACGCCGCGTTTCATATTGGATCGACATCTCGATGAACGGATTGCAAATGGACGTATAGATCGCGCGTTGAACTTTTCCGCTTCGCGTGGCCGCGTGTGGGTCTTGCTTACTGCGGAATCAATGCGACTCATGAAGCGACATCTGTCGCATGATACACCCTGGGTGGCGACGAATTGTGTGGGTGATGTATTTTGACGGTCATGTGGGAGTTGAGATCGATGATCCGACGTAAAGACGAGGTTCAAACACGGTTCCGAGTTCGATTTGCCGAGCAGCGTTCAGCGACGTTTCCAATGATCGTTCTGTCTGCAATGATTGGATTCGTATCCTTGTACAACACAAGCAAAGCGACGGAACCCGGCATTGCAAAACCAAACAATGGCCGTCCCAGCGTTCTGCTGATCTGCGTTGATGATCTTAAACCGGTGATGGGATGTTACGGCGACGCTGTGGTTCAAACTCCGAACATTGACATGCTGGCGAAGCGAGGTATGTTGTTTGAATCGGCTTATTGCAATCAGGCGGTTTGCTCGCCTTCGCGTAATGCCTTGATGACCGGACTGCGGCCGCAGACATTGGGGATCTATGATCTGCCAACGCATTTTCGTCTCGCCGCCCCGGATGCGGTGACCGTGGCCGCGTACTTTCGGCAGCACGGTTATGAGACGCAGGGCATGGGGAAGATTCTGCACACTGGTCACGGCAACACAGAAGACGAAGCGTCCTGGAGCGTGCCTCATTGGCGCCCGAAGGCACCGCAATATCAATTGGCAGAAAGCACATCCGACAAGCGTGATTCGAAAAACGGTCCGCGTGGTACGGCGACGGAATCCGCCGACGTCGATGATGACGCATACGGCGATGGACAAATTGCATTGGAAGCCGTGCAACGTATCGATCATGCAGCAGCGAAGTCGGATCAGCCATTCTTCATTGCGGTCGGTTTCCTAAAGCCGCACTTGCCGTTCGTGGCTCCGAAGAAGTACTGGGATCTGTACGATCCGGCCAGGCTGCCGATGCCGCAGGTTCTCGAACCACCGAAAGACTCTCCGTCCTATGCGCCGCAGTTTGGTGGCGAATTGCGAGCGTACAGCGACATGCCGCAACAGGGGCCGATCTCACCCGAAGACACGCGACGATTAATTCATGGTTATTACGCTGCAACAAGTTATACGGATGCTCAAATCGGTAAGCTGCTGAAGGCACTTGATGACAATGGGCTGGCCAAAAACATGATCGTTGTCTTGTGGGGTGATCACGGCTGGCATCTGGGCGATCACAGCATGTGGTGCAAACATACGAACTACGAACAGGCAGCTCGAATTCCTTTGATCGTGGCGTCGCCTGGTTGTGCAGTCGGGCAGAAAACGAAGTCTCTCGTCGAAACAGTCGACCTCTATCCAACGCTGTGCGAACTGGCTGGTCTGCCCGTTCCTGCTGGACTCGACGGAACCAGTTTCGCCACCACCCTGAAATCGCCTGAGACGCGAACGCGGGAAAGCGTGATTCATGTTTATCCTCGCGGCGGTCGTCTTGGTCGAGCGATCCGAACGGATCGCTATCGCATGGTGGAATGGAAGGCACCCGGTGCACCCTCAGAAACAGCTGAATACGAATTGTACGACTATCAGACCGACGCTCTTGAGACCGTAAATCTCGCTGCCAGCCAATCTGATCTGCTGCACAAACTGAAGGACATTCTTGCCAACCATTCGGAAGCAAAGTCTCAGATCACGGCAAAGCAAAATAGCGACACGTCAAAGAAATCTGCTGGCACAAAAGGCAACAATAAGCCGCAGGATCGCGTCGCCATGTTTCGCAAACGCGATAAGGACGGCGACGGAGTTTTATCACGGGAAGAATTCCTGGCGAATCAACCCGATCCCGATGAAGCTCCGAAACGATTTCCTCGCTTCGATAAGAACGGTGACGGATCGCTCAGCGAGATCGAGTTCGTAACGAGCGGCAAACAGACGGACGGAGAGTAGATCGCTCTGCCGCGAATACACTTCACCCTCGCCTGGAGATCGGCATGCAAATCGGACCCACTGCATAAGACACCAGAGAACAGACGGGGTCAGCGAGGGTCTTGAAAAGAGTCAACAGGAGATTCAAAAAAAATCGAATTCGATATCTTGTAATTTGCGGCGGTGGAATTGGACAGGGGGTGTAGGACTTTTGAGGCATTGGTTTCAGTGTTCGATGAGCTGGGGTTGATCTGTTGAAACGTGTTGAGATTGTGAGTACTGTTTCGGCAGCGGGTGAAACGGAACGCAGCTCTGCGGGGACGCAACTGTGCAAGGACTCGCCTCTGGCCCTCAAAACAGCAACGACCTCAAAACGCTGGCTGCGAATCGAAGCGTCAGCAGTGCCGCTGCGCTGGCCAGAACAGATGCAGAACACAGCAGCAAGACGATCTCAGATCCGTGCAGCATGGCGATCGTCGTGCGACTGCAGCCAAGACGAAACATCGTCTGCATTTCTGACTCTCGGAGCCGCATCGAGAGGTTGACAACAAGGCCCAACAGCAACGAGGTAACGATTCCGGCCGCGAGCGAACATACCCATGCGAGCTGTTCGATCCGGAACACGATGCTCAGCAGTTCATCGATCACTTCCGGAGGCTTCAGACATGGAGAGGCTGCCTGTGATGAAGAATAGCGGCCCAGAATCTGCGTGCGGGCTTTATCCGTTTCCGGCACAACGAGGATCGCGGTGAGCGGGAACGATGCCGGTTCGCCGTGGAAATGGAATGAGTCCATATTGTCAACAGTGATCTCTGTGTACGGCAACACGGCGGCATTTGCGGTGACGGATCCGGTGCCACTGTCATTCTTCAGAAGCAACTGCGAATCTGTCTGCGTATTCAATTCCTGATGTCCGTGCCCGATCCCGTCGATGACCCATGTCGTGCGAACGTCGGTGAAGACGGCATCGTCGTCGGGTGAATGCGATTGCGCTAAGACTCCGACGACTTTCATTTTGAGGGGATAGTCTCCGGCCAGATTGAAGGCATTGCGAGGTGCCGAAAGAATTGAATCATCGGGATGCAACTGCATCTTCATCGCCACATTGCTGCCCACGACGCAGTCACCGAGCAAGCTGATTGTCTGACCCTCTGCGACGTTCAATCGCCGGAATTCAAAGTACTCAGGTGACGTGCCAACGATCACGGCTCCTTCTATTCCAGGACGTGACTGCGTGCGATATCGGACGTGCAGCGGAATGGCGTAGGCTGCGGCTTTTGCCGTTGACAGATTATCGATCGATTCCACTTCAGCCATTGTGGTGTCGGCGGGCGGGAGCGTCACGAAATACAAGGCATGCAGCGCGAGATCGATGCGGCTGCCTTTCGCTCCGAGCACGAGCGGTGTCGCATTTGCCCGCGCAGAAATCTCACGGCGGAACTGATCCAGCACCAGACGCACGGTCACCGGCAGCCAGATCGTGATGGCAAGGCTGAGGAGGATTGTCACGGAACTACCGCGATGCCACAGCAGCGACTTCCATGCCAGATAGAGGGCGTTTTTCATGGATCGCCTCTGGCTGGTTTAGCATCATTTCTCTCGTCAACGGTTCGTTCCAGAAACTGATCGAAGGGAATGACCTGATCAAACTGCGGCAGCAGGGAATGATCGTGCGTCACCATGATCAGTGTCGCGCCCGATCGACTTGCTTCCGTCCGCAACAGTCGGACAATTCGCTCGGCATTGACCGGATCGAGGTTCCCCGTGGGTTCATCTGCCAAAACCACTTGGGGCGACAGCAATAAGGCGCGACAAATCGCCACGCGCTGGCGTTCACCCTGTGACAGACGCATCACGGATCGCCGCTCAAAGCTCGGCATGTGAACGCTGCGCAACAGCATGCTCGCGCGTTCGCGCAGTGATCTTGTCACGGTGACAGACGGATGAATGCGACACGGAAGCAGGACATTGTCGAGTACGTTCAGGTAATCAATCAGCTGGAAATCCTGAAAGACCTGGCCAACATTCTGCAGCCGAAAGAGGCGGCGTTCATTGTCATTCAATCGATGCACGTCAGTATTGCCGACTCGAATTTCACCGCCGGAACCACGCAGGATACCGGCGATCAGATTCAGCAGCGTAGTTTTTCCTGAACCGCTCGGCCCCACGATCACTGCAGACCGACCTGATTCAAGCGTCAGTTGCGGAATCCGCAACCGAAACGTTCCGTCGCCATAAGTGAAAGTGAGCTGGTTGATTGAGATCATGGTTTCAGCACAATCTTCCCCGTGAGCGTGCCGGCGGAATTGAGCGTATTGTCTTCCTGCAACTGGTGAGCCTTCGCGGCTTCAGACAAAGAAAGCCTCGCTCCGACGAGGGGCTTGTAGCGTCCATCGGCAAGCATCGTATTGAGTGCCATCGCGGTAACTCTCTGTTCTGTCGGTGATGCATTAAACATTGCAAACCCGATGGCGCGGAGATCTTTCACATAGAACGGGCCGACAGGAAACTCGGGACGTGCATCCCGGCCAGCCATGAAAATCATGCGGCCGCGCGGTGCCATGAGTGAAATACAACGATCCAGAGTCGGAGTCCGCAGTGTTTCAAACCACAGTTGGATGGGACCGGTCGTGGCCGTGATTTCTGCAAACCGCCGATCGATGTCCTCCGTCCGATATGCAATCACATGAGCTGCCCCGAGACGCTGGCATTCGGCCGCTTTTCCAGTCGAGCCTGCCGTCGTAATCACCGTCGCACCTGCGGCCCTGGCCAGTTGCACGACCGCAGAACCGACACCACCGGTGCCGCCGTTGACAAAAACAACCTCACCCGCCTTCAATCCGCCGTGCAGAAAGAGTCCCAAATGCGCCGTGATTCCGACGAGTGCACCTGCGGCAGCTGATTCGCTGCTGACTCCGTCGGGAATCGGGTACAGCCACTGCTCGTCAATGGCACAGAATTCCGCAAAGGTACCCTGACGACCCGACAACCCCTGATTGCTGCCCCATACGCGATCGCCAAGCTTGAAACATTCGGCATTCGGGCCGACGGATTCGACAACACCAGCAATGTCGCAGCCGATAATGTAAGGATTCGGCAACGCCGCTTTGACGATGCCCGCTCGGATATAGGTGTCGATCGGATTGACGGCCACCGCTTCGGTACGCACAAGCACCTGATTGTTGCGTGCTGTGGGAGATGCCACATCCTTCCATTGGATGATGTCCGGCTTTCCGGTCGTCGTGATCACGGCAGCTTTCATGGCCTGGCTCCTGTAACTGAACGTCGTGACACAAAAACAAAAACGCACATCGTGATCAGTATCACAAGACTAATGCTCGCGCCCAGCATAAGACTCGACGGGCGATACGTCCACGCAATCGTGTGTTCCCCCGCAGCGACGTGTACGCTTCGATGAAATCCGCCGGACGTGCCGGACGTCGCTTGACTGCCGTCCACCGTTACCTTCCAGCCGGGGAACATGAGTTCATTTGCTGAGACCACTGCGTCGTCCGACAGTACCACCCGAAACACCTGCCGCGACGGACGCTGTTCAATCCACGAAAACTGACTGAGTGTCGAGGCGGGGTCAATCGCAATCCGCCCGGTGGCCGAATTCAATCGGTACAGACAGCAGGCTGAATTTCCTCGCGCCCAGACGCGATTGAGAAAACTGTCAGGGGCTGCGCGAATCAGTTCCAGTTCCGGTGATGGATTCGACACAGCCTCCAGAGTCAGAAGATGTGTCACACCGCGGTCTCGCAATCTTCGGACTTCGGAGTCCGACGGAAACACGGTGTCTGCATCGACCGGCATCGTGTCGAACAAAGCATCGGGGTGAAAGTATTCCGCAGGACCAAGCCCCAGATACTGCGGCACACAACTCACGCCAAACAGATTACCCACATTTGGCCCCGGAGCCAGCAGTCGAGCAGCTGGTTCTTCGGAGAGTTCGGCGGCGATCCAGCTCTCCTGCAGCCCGGCCATTGGTGGTACCGGAACAATCTGAGCATCACAAACTGGCGCGTCGCCGGAAGCGAGGATGTCACAGAGCGTAATCGCCGCGATGATTGCCGTGAACACAAATTGCATCGCGCGGGATCGTCGGCGCAGCAATGCGTCAAGCACCAGTCCGGAAATGATCGCCAGTCCCAGTGCTGAAATAATCGTATAGCGTCCTGGCCCCATGAAATAACCGAATCCCGGCACATGCTTCGTCACGGGCACCAGCCAGCCAAAAGCATAGATGATCGCCATGCCGGACAGCATCAGCCAGATTTTCCAGTGTGTCACCCGCAAACGCTGGCGGACAGAATCCTGCACGAGGCACAGAACAAGCCCCAGTGGAATCAGCCCGACGTAAAGATGTGCTTCAACCTGATTGGTTTCGGCAGGCGACATCAGGAACGGAAACTGGAGCATCTGTCGTGACTGAACAATTTCCGGCGAATGCCAGTACCACCAGCTGGCGACCAGTTGGCTCAAATACACGGGAGGCATGTGGCCGTACGCCGGATTAAACGCCGCGTTGCTGCCATCCCTCTGACTCAAGAGTCGCAGCTCCATGGTCGGTATCAACTGGACTGCGGCAATACAGGCTCCGGCAGCGATCGCCCCCGCCACAAGCATGCTGGCTCGGACGCGACTGACAGATTTCATCCCATCGTCAACAGACGCCCGGTGCCCGGATGTCAGCAGGGAATAGCCGAGGCAACAGAGCTGCGT
>JBBJME010000311.1:0-7886 GCA_037719765.1 Planctomycetaceae bacterium | reverse complement strand
ATCATGGTGTGGCTGCAATTGAATGGAAGACGTTGTCTCAGGTTTCCATGTTGTCCCCGGGTTCGGCCACCGGAACGCTGATGCAGTTGAGCGGCAAATTGCTGTCGGATGCACTCAAAGTTCAGACTTTTGACGCATTTATTCGCACGGCATTGTCTGAAATCGCTTCAGAATTGTCTGTCCAGTGGATTGGTCTGGCTCAACGTGTGCCCGGGCCCGGATGGGATGTGATCGCCGAACATGGTCAGCAGGCGATGTCTGTCCGTCCTGTTTCGCTTTGGGATGAATCGCTCGATCGGGATGCGGCTGGCGTGAGCCGCACGGAACAGGGCAGAATCTTCGCGGCATTTCCGCTCACAGCCAATTCGCCATTTGCACATCTGCTTGTCACAGCCGGTCGCCATGCCGACGATGACCTTGCCGAATCCGGCCTGATGACGGCTCGATCGTTATCGATGGCACTGACACTGGTGGATCACGATTTGCGGAGCCGGAAGCAGGTCGAGAGATTGCGTTCAACGCTGAGCATCGCCTCACGACTGTCGATGGCGGACGACGCCGCGCCGTTGCTGGAACTGATTGCGCTGGAAGCAACGCGGCTGCTCAACTGCGATCGGAGCAGTATTTTCCTGTGGGATCGCGACCGTAATGAAGTGGAAGCTCGCCCCGCCCTGGGTGTCAAGAATTCATCACTGCGATTGCCTGCGGGCGAAGGCATTGTGGGGGAAACGCTGCGGACTGGAAAATCAATCAACGTCGATGAGGCCTACGAAGATCCACGCTTCAATCAGGAGGTTGATCGCAAGTACGGTTATCGAACTCGGAATCTGATCTGCGTCCCGCTGCGAGATGCGCAGAACAATACTGTCGGCGCGTTCGAAGCGATCAATCAGAATGATAATCGACCGTTTACTCAGGACGACATCGAATGTCTTTCGCAGCTGGGAACCCAGGCCGCGGTCGCACTCAGAAATCTTCAGGAACGCAACCTGCTGCATCGCAGTCACAGCCAGCTGGCGGAACAAGTGACAAAAGGCGTGTCGATCGTTGGTGACAGCATGGCGATTTCCGCTCTGCGCGACACTGTCCGACGGCTGGCATCCACGGACCTGCCGGTACTCGTGCTGGGAGAAAGCGGTACTGGCAAAGAAGTCGTTGCGCAATCACTGCATTACGAAGGCAATCGCGCGAACTGTCCGTTCGTCGCCGTCAACTGCGCCGCGCTGACAGAATCGCTGCTGGAAAGTGAACTCTTTGGCCACGAACGCGGCGCCTTCACGGACGCTCGGGATATGCGTCAGGGCAAATTTGAACTGGCGGACGGTGGCACGTTGTTTCTGGATGAAATCGGCGACATGAGCGTCGGTGGTCAGGCGAAGCTGCTGCGTGTGCTGGAACAGAAGGTGATCACGCGCGTCGGTGGTTCGCAAACCATTCCGATCAATGTCCGCATCATCGCGGCGACGAATTCCAATCTGAGCGAAGCGGTCCGGGCGAAAAAGTTTCGCGAAGATCTCTATTATCGCCTGGGAGTCGTGACGCTCGATCTGCCGGCGCGGGAGCTTCGGGTATCCCGCGCTGGCGGAGTTTTCTGCGTCGCTTTGCCGGCAGGCGAAAGCCACAGTTGCAGTTGTCGTCGGAAGCTCGGCGGAGGTTGCAGTCGCACGCCTGGCCCGGCAATGTTCGCGAGCTGCGTAACCTGATGGAACGCATCGCATTCCTGTGCCCCGCAGACCGCGTGGAACCTGAGGATTTGGCGTTTATTCTGAGTCCAGAATCCGACAATTCAAAACTGCCAGCGCTGGATCTTGGTCTGGATGCGGCGACCCGCGAATTTCAACGAGATTTTATCCGGCGCGGTATACACCATGTCGCCGACAATATGACCGACGCCGCTAAACTTCTCGGCCTTCATCGATCCAATCTGTACCGTAAGATGAAACAGCTGGAGATGAAAGAAGTCGGCGGGATGGAATGATTCAGCAGCGTGTTGAAAAAGGTGTCTGGAACTCTCCGGCATCAGAATCTCGCCCCATTTTTGCGATGCCTCCAAAGATCCAGACACCTTTTTCAACGGCCTGTTCGACATGTTTCGTGCTGGCATTTCTGGCGCCGTCTGGATCGCGAGTTTCTGCTCGTTGGCGGTGTTAAGTGGTTCTCGGACGCGGCGATGATGCGACTCACGCCGATTGGGACAACCATTTCGCGTCGCCATGTGGGCTATGCCAGCGGACGGTGTCACTCCGCAAACTGACCGACACATCCAATCCCGTCTTCGTCGATGGCCTGGTGGTAGCCGAATCGCATCTTGCTTCCGGCGATGCGTTCGTGATTGGTTCGACACGGTTTGAAGTGCAGCAGGTGACACAGAGTGATTCGCCAGGCCGACAACCAGTCCAGCAACTGACGATTGACAGACAACAACTCCAGCGAGTTCGCTATGATGATGCCGCCAAGCGGATTGAGGTGTTGACAAGTCTGCCGGCGGTGATCCGTGAATCCGGGGTTGAACGCGATCTGCACATTCGTCTGGCCAGCCTCCTGCTCGCGGGAGTCCAGAATGCCGACGGTGTGGCCGTTGTGGGACTTTCTGACACGTTGCGGCCGCGCGTGTTTCATCAGGAGCAGCGTTTTGAAACAGGGATGCTCATGCAGCCCAGTGTGCGTTTGATTTCCAATGCCATGGAACAGCAAACCACGATTCTGCACATCTGGGATAACACCGAAAGCAATACCGAACAGTACACGCAGGTGGCAGGCTACGGCTGGGCGTTTTGCACGCCGTTCCCTGACGTGACGGGCGACCGCGCTTTCTATGTCACTGGCCGAAGTCTGACGGAGGCCGCGAGCGCCAATGAACGACGGTTGCATGCCGACATCAAGTTTACGGAGTTCATTGCGGATATTGTCGGATCACTGCAACGACAGCGTCGGCTGGAGCGCCAGCAGTCCGGCCTGCGTCAGTTCTTTTCGCCGCCCATTCTCGAAGCCTGGGTCGGGATCTTGACACCTCGATGCTGGAACCGCGTGAATGCGATGTGACAGTGCTGTTCTGCGATCTGCGTGGCTTCAGTCATCGGGCTGAAGAAGAATCTGATAATCTGACCGCCCTGCTGGAACGCGTCAGTCTGGCACTGGAAGTGATGACCAGTCAGATTCTGCGTTTCGGAGGTGTCACAGGCGATTTTCAGGGCGATGCGGCTCTGGGATTCTGGGGCTGGCCGATCGCGTCGGAAGAATCGCCGCTGAATGCCTGCCGCGCGGCGTTGGCGATTCGGGACGAATTCAGCAAAGCTCAGGCTGACCCTGATCATCCGCTGAAGGATTTTGAAACAAGCATCGGCATCGCTCATGGACGTGCCGTCGCGGGGAAGATCGGAACGCGGGAACAGGTCAAAGTGACCGTGTTCGGGCCGGTCGTCAACCTTGCCAGTCGCCTGGAAAGTATGACGCGAGAACTGCATGTTTCGGTGCTGATTGATGAATTTCTGGACAGGCAGATTCGTGAGAAACTTCCTAAGGATGAAGGGCGTGTGCGGCGATTGTTGCAGGTGTTGCCGTATGGTATGGAGCGGACGTTGCTGGTGAGTGAACTGGTGCCGCCCGAATCCCGGAGTCCGTCGCTCACGGATCAGCACCTGGCAGATTTCGAACGAGGTGTCGCGTTGTTTATTGCCGGGCAGTGGTCAGAAGCGTGGAAATTCCTGCATCGAATGCCCGCTGAAGACCGTGCTCAAGACTACCTTTCCATGTTAATTACGCAGCACGATCGCAAATCGCCTGCTGATTGGGACGGAATCGTTCGCATGAAAAAGAAATCCGGTTGATGATGGATCAGACATATTTTGATGCGGATGAAGAATCCTTTCTGTTACGGCGGCTCAAGGACTGTCCCGAGATTTTTGCAGCGATATCAGTCAGCACACCGGCAGAACTCAGCAGCCAGCGCAAATTGAGGGAAACATTCGACGACGAACTCGTGCGAGCGGCGTTGTCTGTACACGAAGCCCGGCAACGCGCGGCACATTTGCTGCCTCATGCGGATCAGCTGTGGTTGACTCGCATCGGACTGGAACAATCCACGGCATGGGAAGTGGCGACGCACAAAGCCAAACGGTTCTCGCAATGTGCCAATGTGTTCGACTTGTGCTGCGGAATTGGTGTTGATGCGGCGGCAATTGCCGAGCATTCGCAGGTCACCGCGATCGACTCGGCCGTGGCGATGTGCCGGCGAACGGAATGGAATGCCGCGATCTGGAATCGGTCAGAACATCTCCGGACGCGATGCTCCGATGTGACGAGCCTCGACTGGTCTGACAAAATTGTGCATGTCGACCCTGATCGCCGATCAGGACGCGATCGCCCCACAAAGCGTCTGGAACTCTATCAGCCGAGTCTGGAATGGATGCAGCAGTTGACACGCACTGGGGACGGCGGCGGGATCAAGATCAGCCCAGCCAGCAATTTTCTGCAGAAGTTTCCTGGTTGTGAAATTGAGCTCATCAGTTTGAAGGGCGAATGTCGCGAAGCCACGGTTTGGTTCGGGAGTCTGGCTGATGAACACGCATTTCGAGCAACCGCGCTGCCCACGGGCGAATCGATCAGTGCGGATCCGCTCTCGGCTTGGACAAATGTTGTTCCATCAGCGGCCGAATACATTTTCGATCCGGATCCCTCGATTGTGAGATCGGGACTGATCGATGTGATGGCGGAACAGCATTCGATGCAGCGCCTCGACGCGGAAGAGGAGTATCTCACGGGCTCTGAATGTGTGACATCCGGCTTCGTCACGGCATTCCGGATCGAAGTGGTGCTTTCAGGAAATCTGAAAGATCTCAAGCAGCATCTGCGAACTGCGCCATCGACACATTACGAAGTCAAGTGCCGCCGCATTCCCACGAATGCCGACGCGGTCCGACGACAACTTCCCACCGGCACAGCAGCCCCTCGTGTGATATTTTTCGCCAGAATCTCCATTGAGCAACAATCGTCGTGCGCATCGCGTGTAGCGGCGTTAAGAATTTCGTTTGCCTGCGGATAGGCAGTCGTTCGCACAGTCGTACAGTGCTACAATGTCTGCATCGATCAGATTTTCACGGAATCGCGTGTTCCAGTCGTGACGTACGATTTTCGAGTTTACCTATGTCCTTCGCAAGATTCTGCTGCTTCATTTTATTGTTGGCTGCGATACCGAACGCCTGCATATCAGATGAAACGGTTGCCGTGCCGGCGAACAAGCAATCACAAGCGTTCGAGTTGAAAACGCTGGACGGAGAATCCGTCGAGGTCTCGCCAGCCGACAGCGGTGTGACGGTCGTTTGCTTCCTCGGCACCGAATGCCCGCTCGTGCAGTTGTACAGCGTGCGACTTTCCCAGATGGCCGATCAGTTGCGGGATGGCGGTGTACGGTTTGTCGGCATCAACAGCAATTTTCACGACACAAGCGACGACATCCGCCAGTATCTGCAACGTCAGTCACTCTCGTTCCCATTGGTGCGTGACGAAGGCAATGTCGTGGCCGATCGGTTCGGAGCGACGCGCACGCCGGAAGTTTTTGTGCTGGATCATCGACTGTCTGTCACCTATCAAGGCCGGATTGATGATCAGTACGAACCGGGTGTAACTCGGAACTCTGCGACGCGCGACGACTTGCGAATCGCGATTGAAGAAACGCTGGCTGGGAAGCCTGTGTCGGTTGCAAACGCGGATGCTGTTGGTTGCCTGATTGGAAAGGTAAGACGCGCAAAGACCGCTCCGGCGGACGTTGCGACATCCACATCCCTGACGTATTGCAAAGACATCAGCCGAATCATGCAGAAGCATTGTCTGGAGTGTCATCGCACGGGTGATATTGGTCCGTTTTCGCTGGAGGCCTATGAAGATGTTGTGGGCTGGGCCGACACATCTCTGGAAGTGATCGACAACGGACGCATGCCTCCGTGGCATGCCGATCCGAAGCACGGCAATTTCGCGAATGCGCGTGAGATGCCGGAAGCAGACAAGCAGGCGCTGCGGGATTGGGTTGCGGCGGGAACTCCGAAAGGCGACGTCGCTGACCTGCCGGAGCCTGTCGCATACATGCAGGGATGGCAGATGGGCGGTGAGCCGGATCTTGTCGTGACCATGCGTGACCGTCCTTATGTCGTGCCAGCGGAAGGGATGATTGAGTACCAATACTTCGTTGTCGATCCAAAAATCACCGAGGATCAATGGGTCACGGCAGCTCAGATCATTCCTGGCAATCGAGCGGTCGTGCATCACGCCATAGTCTTCATTCGGCCACCGGACGGATCGGAATTTCGCGGCATAGGATGGCTGACGGCTTATGTTCCTGGCCAGCGACTGGTGAAGATGCCTCCCGGACACGCTCGCAAGATTCCGGCTGGATCTCGGCTGGTGTTTCAGATGCACTACACGGCCAACGGCTCGGTCCATGAAGACACGACAAAAGTATCGTCTTCGGCAAAGCGATGAGGTGACACATGAAGTCGTGACGCTGATTGGCATCGATCAGGAGTTTGAAATTCCGCCTTACGCGGCGAATCACGAAGTCAGCGGGAAAGTTCGCGGGCTGTCGAAGCGTGGCCGACTGCTTGGCGTGGCTCCACACATGCATGTTCGAGGCAAGATATTTCAGTTGTTTGCGGATCGCAATGGTCAGACGGAGACCCTGCTGCATGTACCGAAATACGACTTCAACTGGCAACATTCGTATGTATTTTCCGAACCTCTGGATCTGGATACGATCGACAGCCTGCGGTTTAAGGTGACGTTCGACAATTCCGCCGACAATCCGTTCAATCCTGATCCAACGCAATGGGTGAATTGGGGAGATCAGACATGGGAGGAAATGGCCGTCGCATTTCTGGAAGTCGCGGAGCCCCTTGAGCCAGCATCGACCACAGACGCGCCGGTCGTTGCCGGGATTTCGGTGACCCCCGAAAGCATCGCAGCACGAGAGGCAAAGATTCAAACTTTCGTCAATGACTTCTTTTCGCGGCTGGATGTCAACAGCGATGGGGTCGTGTCACGAAGTGAACTGCCAATTGCCGTGCGAGGTACATTCTACCGATTTGATCATGACGGTGACGACCTGGCGACGCTGGATGAAGTTCGCGCCGTTGCAGAGAACAGGATCCCGTAGGATGGACATTCATGTCCGTCGGTATCAATCACACATCGCACAAACGCAATGCGTCATGAAACGGTCGAAGGTAATCCTGTATGAAATCAGCCTTTGATCGTTGCATGGTCTGGATCGTGGATCATCGCCTGGCCACGCTATTGGCAGTGCTGCTGATCACGTTGCTTTCCGTGATTGGCCATTTTCGACATGAATGGGTGCGGCAGTTCTTTGTAACACCGCAGACTCAGGATGCCAATGCGAACAACACGAACCGCAGGAGCAACACAAACCGCAGAAGCAGCAAGGACGACACTTCAGTTCGTAAGAGACCGAACGTGGATCCCGTGAGTCTGTCGGCTTCGGACGCTGTTATTGTTGTGCAATCGACCCGTTTTTTCACGCCCGCCGGTGCGAAGGCCATGCGGCATGTGGTCGATGAACTGGAGAAACTTGATTACGTTCACTCGATTCTGTGGATGGATCGAGTTCCGATTCTGAACATCTTCGGTCTTCCGGAACCGCTCTTTCCGCGATCTGAAGCGTCACCTGAACGGTTTGCAGCGGCGCAGGCCAGGGCCATGAAGCATCCACTGGTCGGTGGACAACTGCTGGCTGAGGACGGTCAGACAATGCTGTTGCTGGTCACGTTCGATTTCGACTACATCCGTTCGAATGAACAATGCACGACTCAATTACGCGAAGCGGCCGAAAAAGCCGCGACGGGTTTCCCGGATGTGCCGCTGAGTTTCCAGGTCACGGG
>JBBJME010000310.1:0-7897 GCA_037719765.1 Planctomycetaceae bacterium | reverse complement strand
TCGTCCCTGATCGTCAACATCGATACCCGTCGGCGTCATCAGCGCAGGATGCTCGGCGACAAGTGAAAGCTGCACGCCCGGCAGCACAGTTTCCACCTGCGGATCCCATTCGTCGGCCGCGTGCAGTCCGGCAACGCAGATCGAGAGAATGACGATCGCTGATGGGGCTATCCTTGTCATGAGCATTGACCTTGTAGGGCGGGGCACTGGCAGAGGTTCACTCTTGATTGACGGTAATCGCTCGGTTCGAACCGCGTACGGTACAGGCCCGCCAGATTCATGGGAAGGACCGCTTGTCCCACTGGCACAGAGGTGTGCAGGGGGAAGGCAAATTGAAAAACTGAAAATGAGCTGTAACAAACCCTGGCAGTCCACGCTACGAAGTTCATCCAAACGGAACTGAGAACTGCGAGTGGCCGGTTGACTCGTGTTTCTCTTAACTCAACTTTAACCGGACCAGGAGAATGATCATGTTCAAGAAGCTTATGTTTGCTGTTGTGCCAGTTTTGATGCTGGCGGGAACCACTGTTGCTGATGACGCTGCTCTGACAATCGATGCCGCAACAATTGCGGATGCAGATGTCAACATCGTGGATGCCGCACTGGACATTGATGTGGATCAGCTGGCTGCGAATGTCGGGACTGAGAACAAGACTGACGCTGTCGAAGCCTGCTTCCGCAGCTGCGGTTACAGCAGCCACGGCTGGGGTGGTGGTTACAACTCTTGCTACGGATCGTACTACGGTTCGTGCTACAGCTACGGTTGCTATCAGCCATACTACAGCTACACAAGCTACTGCTGTGCTCGGCCAGTGTACTACACCAGCTACTGCTGCCAGCCGACCTACAGCTACTACTGGGGTTGTTATTAATTGACAGGGAACGTGAAGAGACCGCAGACGCCACGGTGAAACGGTGTCACGGGAAATCGCCACGAACCTCACCACCTCGACACCTCCCGGCATCACTGAACGGTGATGCCACCTCAAGAGCCCGACGCAATGTGTTTCACATGCGTCGGGTTTCTTCTTGTCCAGACAGCGTTCATTGATTTTACTTCCCTTGCAAAACTCTTAAAGGAGATTCAACATGTTTCGATCCAGATCACGACGACCCGTTCGCATCCGAACGATTGTCGCCCGCTTCACTCTGACCGCATCCGTCGCTCTTGCCGTTGGCATCGGCGTGGCGAGTGGTCAAACATTGCAGGCGCAACAGCCGGGCCAACAAACTCAACCTGCACCGCAACAGCAACAACTTCAACAAGGACAGCCGCTGGCACAGCCCGCACAGGGTTTCGTCAGTGGCTCTGCCGTAACGGTTCAATCGACAGGCGCTGCGGCACCGACGATTGTCACTTCAACAACATTCGCTGATCCTCGCACCAGTCAGATTCTGGGAGTCCCTGAATCACACTGCGGGCACGTCATCGATCTGCTGATCAGAAACCGCATGCGACAACAGTCCGGAGCCGTCGGAGCCGAACTGGCACCCGGCTTGTTACTTTCGAGGCCGCCCTCATCGAATCAGATCGGCGACCTTGAACTTGTTGATGTGCAGCTTGTCTCTGATGGTGGCCCCGGCTGCGGCCCTGTGATTCAGGTCACTGTGCGGAACAACAGTGCCATTGTCGTGGGAAATTTTCAGATCAGTATTGTCGGAGTGCTGGGACAGATCCATGCACACTGTCCGACAGCACGCGGGACGGTGACGCAGATACCTGCCGGGGCCGTTGCACCGTTTCAGCTGCAACTGCCTGCAACTGCGATGACTCTCGGGTTCCAGGGGCAGCCGACCTCGCCATTCGACACAGTCGTGGTGGCGATCGACAGCTTCGATGAACTGCTGGAAGCGAATGAACTGAACAATGTACGGATTATCCGGCGCGTCGAATTGCTGCCACTTGCCCCGCCGCCCGCAGCAGAAGTTGTTGCTCCGGCGGCGGTTCCGGTGACTCCGGAAACGACCATACCACCGGACACAGCGATTCCATCTCCGACGCAACCAGTTTCACCGCTGGATGGCATCAAATTCGAAGACCTGCAGCTGGAATCGACATCACCAACAGCTGCTGGCATGACTGAGTTTTTTCGGAACTCAGGCATGTAGAGCTCACACTCGCGAAAACGCCCCTTAGCAGTCACCTGCTGAGGGGTGTTGTCATTGTAACATCCGGTGTGCCGTTCTCATCCGCATCCAGGGCAGACCGTCGTCCGGCTTCGAGGACAAGACTCCAGTGCGTCGTTGCAAAATGCGGTTGAGACGATTGCGCCATAAATTGAGTCGCCGGAATGGCCCACGCAGGCAGATGCGGACAATTCGGGTCACAGGGTATTCTGGTTCATCGACAAATGAAGTGCGCGAGTTAGCCCAACTTCCCCAGAAGTGTAACAAAGCGCGACCGACCGAAAAAAGTTCGCCGTGTTTTGGGATCTGAAATTCGAAAACAGCCGTGTTTTGAAATCTGAAACGCGATGTAGTGAGAAGAAGATATCTGGCGGGCACAAAAACGGGCCATAAGATCCCGGCCATGTTTATCCGACAGCACTTCAAAGAAGAAAACGGACAGCGAACAGCGTACTGGGCGCTCGTCGAATCTTATCGAACCAGGCGAGGCCCTCGGCAGCGGGTTGTGGCGTGGCTTGGGAAGCTCGACGAAGCCGGGCGGCTTGGGGTCAGGCAGGCCATCGACAGCACGGACACGGCCACAGGTCTGCAGGACAAATCCACGCGCGGCCATGACCGTCAGCAGTTACTCTTCAACGATGATGAGAACACTACGAAGCCGCGATGGGAAGAAGTCAATGTCGCCGGTGTCCGCGTCGAGAACACGCGGCAGTTTGGAGGACCGTGGCTCGCGCTGCATCTGATTCGCATGCTGCAGCTCGACACGTTTTTGCAGAAGGCAATCCCGGAAGGACGTGAACAGGTTCCGTGGGACGTCAGTTCGCTCATCCTCATCATTGCGAGACTGCTCAAACCTTCCAGCGAACTTTACATCGCCGAACAATGGTATCCGAAAACTGCCTTGCCGGATCTGCTGGGTGTGCCAGCAAAACAGGTCGATGACAACCGGCTCTATCGAACTCTCGATGTGGTGCTGCCGCTTAAAGAGGCGCTGGAAATTCATCTCAAGCAGCGTGCGGGCGACCTGTTTGAACTTGAATACGACCTGTTGATGTACGACGTCACCAGCACGTTTTTCGAAGGCCGGGCCGACTTCCCTCTGGCGCAGCGCGGTTACTCGCGAGACCAACGCGGCGACTGCAAGCAGGTGTGCATTGCGCTCGTGGTTTCACGCTGCGGCATGCCGCTGGGGTACGAAGTTTTCGCGGGCAACACGGCCGATGTGACGACGGTGGAACACGTGGTGGAAACGATGGAACGCCGCTATGGCAAGAGCCAGCGCATCTGGGTGATGGACCGTGGCATGGTGAGCGAAGACAACATCAAATTTCTTCGCGACGGCGGTCGTCGCTACATCATCGGGACTCCGAAAGCGACGCTGAAGAAGTTCGAACAGGAGATTCTCAAAGACGACTGGCATGCGATCCGCGATGGTCTTGAAGTAAAGATCGTGCCGTGGCCAAAGGACGATGATGACGATGAGTCCGGCGCTGAGCCTGTCGCGGCAACGACCAATGCGAACGGTGATGCTGCTGTGTCTGAACAAGATCCGGCACCGGAGACATTCATCCTGTGTCGCAGTCGTGATCGATCGAAGAAGGAAGAAGCGATGACGCAGCGTTTCGAAACGAAGATCGAAGAGGCGCTGGTTCGTATGAAGGCTGGTTGCGAAAAAAAGAACCGCGACGTTCAGAAAGTGGAGCGGCAGATCGGTCGACTTCTTGCAAAGAACAGCCGGGCTGCAAAACTCTTCGACATCAAAGTCTCAAAGGCCGAGAGCGGTGTCGCAATTGTTGAATGGTCAAAGGTCGATGGCTCTCGCAACTGGGCCACGTTAAGCGCCGGCTGTTACCTGCTTCGCACGAACGTCTCAGGCTGGTCCGACGAAGAACTGTGGAAGGCATACATCCAGCTGACAGAAGCCGAGGCCGCGTTTCGAATTCAGAAAAGTGATCTGTCGATTCGTCCGATCTGGCATCAGAAAGAGGATCGTGTGCTGGCTCACATTTTTGTGTGCTTCATCGCTTACGTGCTGTGGAAATCGCTCGGTCAACTTTGCATAAAAGCGGGTCTCGGCAACGAGCCCCGCCGTGTGCTGGACGAACTGTCCGAGATCCATTCGATGGATGTCGTCCTGCCGACAAAATCTGGTCTGGAGATCCGCACTCGCTGCGTTTCAAAACCGACTGATCACCAACAAATCCTGCTCGATAAACTGGGCCTGAATCTGCCGACAAAAATCAATTTGAAACCAATGTAGTGAGAAAAAACACCCCAAAACTCACGAAAACACAGTGCTTTTTCAACGAGTTGGGGAAGTTGGGCAAGCAATCAACACAGGAGATCGCCGCAATTTATCAGAAGCATCCAGACGCTGGAGTTCACGCCGCAGCCGAGTGGGTCCTCCGCCAATGGGATCAGGAAGAAAAAATATCGACGATCCGAACTGAACTCGAGGGAAAGTTGCTGCCCGCGAATCAACGATGGTATCTCGATGCCTCGGGGCTGACGTTCACTATCGTCGACCTCGATTCGGCCCAACTCGGTTCTCCGCAAGGCGAGAACGGCCGTCGTGACGATGAATCTCAACGGACTGTCGCGATTGATCGCCAATTGGCGATCAGTCAGACCGAGGTTCCCGTCGCGTTGTTTCAGAGATATGTTGCTGAATCGAAGAATTCGACCCACGAGTATTCACTGCGGTACAGTCCCGATGCCTCGTGTCCTCAAACGTCAGTCACCTGGTATGAGGCAGTCGCCTTCTGTAACTGGTTGAGCGCTCAAGCTGGCCTTTCCTCGGAAGAATACTGCTATCAACCCAACGAAGACGGCGAGTATGCCAACGGCATGTCCGTGGTCCCCGATGCCACAAAGAGGAAAGGCTTCCGGCTTCCCAGCGAAAGCGAATGGGAGATGTTTTGCCGGGCCGGAACTGTCACGTCTCGCCACTTCGGGAACTCCGCCCATTGGCTCGGCGAGTATGCCTGGTATCTGCCAAACGGGGACGATCGGAGCTGGCCGGTCGCATCGAAAAAGCCAAACGCCTGGGGCCTGTTTGATGTGCACGGCAACGTTTGGGAATGGTGTCAGGACTCCACGACGTTCAACGCAGCACTCACCACAAATCGACAAGAAGATCGTAATCGAGCCTCTGCTGAAGATTTACAGATCATCGAGGATGGAGAATCGCGTCCGCTGCGCGGGGGTTCGTACTTCTATCACGAAATCTATACCCGCTCCGCTCTCCGCAACCGTGAACCTGTCGATGCTCGATATTTCGGAATCGGACTACGACCAGTGAGAACGCTCGACCCATAACAACCGCCGTCTCGCCGGATGAAGTCATGACGGTGTAATGATAGGTCGGCATGTCATTTCTCATCTGCTCACGCACCTTGGATGTTCAAGTGGTCGTAACTTGGCAACCCGGAATTCGACGGCGAGTCACGGTGCGTCTCGGCCGTGTTTGTAGCTTTTGTGCATCACGGCGATGGTGATCAGCAAGTAAAAGAAATAGTGGCAAACAGCGCCGCAAAGGATGCTGAATAAGCGCTGATGCGTTTGCGTAAGAACCTCTGCGACGGCCATGCCGGCGAGAAACGGAAGCCCCAGCATGGCCATGGGCACGGTGATGATTTTCGTTCCGACGGTTCCATCATCCTCGCCCGTATAGGGATCAATCCGGATCGCGACGGCCGCCAATCCGAAGGTGATCGTTGAGATCAGCAATGCAATGAGGGGCAAACGGTATCAGGGGCGTTTCAACATTTGCGTACCTTTTCATGAACCGAGGTCTGATTCAAACAAGGCTCCTCATTACCAACATTCCGGGAGAGAAGAGCGGGCATGGAGACTGTCAGCGACGAAGCACCTGCATCAGCATCGGCACCAAAGGACTGGAACATCCCGTCACACAGGGCCCCCGGAAAAGTCTAAGATCTGGAACCACGCTCTACCGCCGAAAAAGGACCAGCAGAGGAGCAGTGACACACATGCTGCCAACGGGGTTGTGGCCCAGTAACGAAATCGAGGACTGCCGTTTGTCAGGAACCTGGCGATGAGCAGACCGGCCATCGCGTCCCGCAAAACTGATGCAGTCGGTACCGCAGCGAGTCTACCGATTCGGAGATCTCTAAACGGGCCTCCTGACGTGTCTGATCAATACTCGTGAAGTGCAACATGCTGATGTCTTTCTTACCCCAACGTTGAATCAACCGGTCATCACTATCGAGAAGACTGTGATCGTGGCTGCGACCCTACTTCTTGGATTCGCATGAGGCGGCGAATGGTGACTTAGCTGCCGGCGATGCTTCGAGCCTTGTCAAATCGAAGACCACCAAATCGGAGACCGAGCAAGCCATTTTCTTCAGGCCTGGCGTGAAAGCGGGATGAAACAAGAGTTGCGGAAGCTGGAACTTTTTCAGGCCAACGGTTTTTCCCGTCGCGATTTCAATGAGTTCGACATAGTCGGTGACCGCTCTGGCGAGCGTTTTGCCGTCGGCGGAAATGACGAGGGTCGTGGACGATAAGCGCGTTCGGTCCCAGCGGAATGGTGTGCGCTTTCGGCCTGATTACAGATTCCAGCTCGACAGCCAGATGATCGGTTCCGCCGATTCGCTTTCCATCATCCAGAAAAGAACGTCGGGGCCAACGATCGTATATGGACTTACGCGACTTTCCACTCGCAGCGTCCAGCACGGACAGTCGCTGATCGGTGAGCTGGAACTTCACGCTGCCGTTCAGACCTTCTGCGAGATCAACGAACTTGGCCTGAAAGAGGGCC
Source organism: Planctomycetaceae bacterium (assembly GCA_037719765.1). GTDB lineage: Bacteria > Planctomycetota > Planctomycetia > Planctomycetales > Planctomycetaceae > SXXK01. The sequence goes on along the minus strand of JBBJME010000310.1, from coordinate 987 downwards.
AGCGACTTGCCGTCTGCCGAGACCGACGCCGTCCGCACTTGGGAATCGACGAGGGACCAGGCTTCCTTGCCGGTCGCTGTGTCCCAAGCGCGAACATCGGAATTTGCCAACATCGAAACCACACCCGACTTGATCTTGTGGGCAATCGCCGCGATGACCTTGAGTACCCCAGTTCCGCCAGCGACTGTTTCACCATCGGGTGCAAACGCGAATGCGAAGAATCCGCCATGAGTGGAAGGTATTTGAAGATTCGTCCGCGGAAGTTCCGCATTCGCCAAATCTCCCGAAGTTGTCGCCACCACTTGTTCCGGAGTTGACTCTTGTCTCTGGGCTGCGATCGAAGCTGTTCCCAAGACCAGCGCGATGAGGAACACGGACGGAAAATGCCATCGTCGATTGAGCATGTTTTAAACTCTTTTGGGTCAGGTTAGCAGGTAAGCGCAGCCAGCGCGCCAGCGGACGGTTCAACTCCAGGATCGCCCCATCTCGCCCGACCACCATGCCAAGGCGAAGCCAATTGTGCAGATCGCCCCGATCACGATGAACATCGCCGGCAGGAACCAAAGCTCTCCCGGTTCATTCAGCAACACATCCAGCGGTGACGAAGGATCGACCAGCAAGTCCACTGTTTGGCCCACTTGGCGCCGCCGCGGGAGCAGCCCTGTGGAAACGATCAGAGAACGTGTCTGCTGTTGACCGGCTGCGTCCTGATAGGTGATACGAATCCACGAGCTACGCGAGCGGCGGTTCCAACCAATGGCCTCGATGGTCCCGTGAGTGCGGTAGTCTCGCCGCAGTCGTTGTCGTCTTTTATTGGTCAACCACACTCCCAGCATGGTGCACAGGATCGGTCCCCCGATGCAGAATAGCGGCGTGAGCACCGGAGCGGCAACTTGAAAGCCTGTGACCATCCACGCACCGACCGCCGGCCAGACCTTCGCGACGATGACCATCGCGGGAACGGCAAGGATCAGGCCCAAACCGATG
>JBBJME010000096.1:0-23732 GCA_037719765.1 Planctomycetaceae bacterium | reverse complement strand
GGATCCTGAGATTCAAGGGCAAATCCTACGATCCAGCGGTGCTCTTTCTGAGTGCCAAGTTCGGCGAGCACATCGGACGTTTCCACAAGTTCCGGCACGATCGGCTGACCTGTTTTCGTGATCTTGCCGGTGATTCGTGCCTTCGGACGATAGTCGCAGACGGCCGCGGTAGCGATCACGCCATCGCAGGATGGAAACAGCTCCAGACAGCGCTGCCGCAGTTCGTCGGTCGTTTCGATGCGGTAAACTTCACACCCGTCCGGCGAGGCCTGTTCCACCGGTCCCGTAACAAGGACCACTTCGTGGCCCGCCGCGATCGCCGCGGTGACGAGTGAATATCCCATGCGTCCGCTGCTGGCGTTGGAAAGGAAGCGAACATCATCGATGTATTCGCGCGTCGGTCCGGCAGTAATCAGAATTCTCATGGGATATGCGTCGCGCCAGCCAACACGCGTTCCATTTCTCGCACGATCGATTTTGGATCGGCCATGCGACCGGCTCCCAACTGACCACAACTCAACCAGCCTTCTTCAGGCCCCACGAGATGATAACCGTCACTGACAAGCTGCGTCACGTTTCGCTGCACCGCTGGCTTACCCCACATGTCGCAGTTCATCGCCGGCGCAACGATCACGGGCGCCGTCGTCACGAGCATGGTGGTACTCAATAAGTCATCCGCCATACCGTGCGCCAGCCGTGCAATCGTCTGCGCTGTCGCAGGTGCGATCACTACCAGGCAGGCCCGACGCGCAAGTCCGATGTGTTCGCCCTGAAAGTGTTCCTGAGCCTGAAACGCATGGCTGTACACCGGACGTCCGGTCAGCGCTTCAAACGTCGTCGCACCGATAAACTGATGCGCAGATTCCGTCATGATTACGGTCACCCTGGCACCCAATTGCACACATCGACTGCAGAGGTCTGCGGCTTTGTAGGCGGCAACTCCCCCGGTGACGCCGAGCAGGATCTCGCGATTGCTGAGTGGACCGGACATGTTCAAAGTCTTTGTAATCAGTACAGCGTCAGCTCAATAGCACCCCTACAGATCGCTGAGATTCGGACCACCGTCGTCAGCCAGCAGTCGATCGAGTTTATCAACGAGCGGAGAATCGTCTGAGACGGCCTTTACGTTGCCGGTTGTGTCGAGATAGATTTTGTCACCCATGATCTCAGCCACAACGATCTGCATCAGATCCTTGGTCGCCAGATCGACCAGAGGTCGTGCGCCACGATTCAACGCAACCATGCGCTTTTGAATCATGGCAGTCAGTTTGAATCGTCCGCCAACTTTGCGGGCAATTGCATCTTCACGGAATTCATCAAGCATTTCGAGCCATCTCCTCCGCCTTCAGTATCACACAGATCTCGCTGACCGCGGTTTCCAGCTGATCGTTCACAACCACATATTTGTATCTGTCGGCCAGTTGCAGTTCTCGTTCTGCGGTCGCCAGTCGACGCTGAATCACATCTTCTGATTCCGTTCCCCGAGCCCTCAGGCGACGCTCAAATTCTGCAGGGGACGGCGTCTTAAGGAAAATCGTAACAGCATTTGGGTACTGCTGCATAACCTTCAGAGCTCCCTCGACGTCAATTTCCAGGAATGCCCAACCATTTTGTTGCCAGGCCCTGTCCAGCTCGGACCGCAAAGTCCCGTATAAGTATCCTGACGAAAACACCTCAGCATGTTCCAGAAACGCACCGTTCGCCAGCTTTTCACGGAATTCCGCGTCGGTCAGAAACCAATAGTCATCCCCGGGAATCTCTGTCGGACGGGGCGGACGCGTCGTCGCCGAGACGGATTTGACCAGTGCGACCTCCGCGCGTGTCACCAGTTCCCGCACCAGTGTCGTTTTTCCACTGCCGCTGGGGCCAGATAAAACGACGATCCGTTCCGGTCCACACTGAACCAATGACACCGGTCTTTCTGCTCTGATCGTCTCGTTTGTTATTCCACGTTCTGCAGCACTTCACGCATTCGTTCGATGGCCGCTTTCATTTCTACGACACTCAAAGCGATTGTCACATGATTCGCCTTCGACCCTGTGGTATTGATTTCGCGGAACATCTCCTGACCGATAAACTCCAGTTTGCGCCCCTGTGACGTATTTCCATTCAACATGCGGCGGAATTGTTCCGTGTGACTTCTCAGCCGCGTGATTTCTTCGTTGATATCGCACCGATCGGAAAACAGGGCGACTTCGCGGATCACGTCATTTTCGCCGATCGAGACCGAAGCGTCGGAAATCAATCGACGCACACGTTCCAGAATTTTATCGCGGTATTCAGCCACAACCTGCGGAGCCAGCAAGGCGATCTGCTTCACTTCCGATTCGATGACTTCGCACTGACGTTCCATATCCTGCCGCATCGATTCGCCTTCGCGCTGGCGAAAATCGTCGAAGTGATCCAGTGCTTCGGTCAAACACTTCTCCACAGAAGGCCAAAGCGAATTCACGAGGTCATCCGGCAATTCCGTTTGCGTGACGACACCTGGCAACTGCAGCAAGTGACCAAGGTTCGGATGATTCCCGTCACTCGCGGCGATCTCGGAAAGTTGTGCCTGGTAAGATCTCAGCAGATCCGAATCGATACGGTATTCACTTTGCCCGCCATGAAGGCGCACACGCAATGAAACCTGGATCGATCCGCGCGCAACCCGGGATCGGATCAGTTTTTCGATCTCCGCTTCAAATCTCGCGACTGAGTCCGGCATGCGCACAGACAATTTCAGATAGCGATTGTTGACGGATTTGATTTCGGAACTGACGTGAACGCTTTCGGAATCATACGAGGCGTTGCCAAATCCCGTCATGCTGAGCAGCACGCTTGAACTACCTTACAGAAATGTCGATCCTGGTCGTCGGTTGGAACACAGAGCAGCCTCAAGGCTGCATTCTGGCAACACCACTGACACTAAGGATTTGGTTCGGTTGCGGGAGTTTCGACGCCTGGCGTCGCCGCATCGGCAGGAACCTCTTTTGCCGGCTCTGCCTCCACTGGTGCCTCAGTCTTTTCAGCCGCTGCATCCGTCTTTTCAGCAGGAGTTGATTTTTCCGCTTCGCCAGCGTCACTCTTTTCAACGTCCGGAGTTTTTGCTTCTGATTTCTCTGCGTCAGCGTCTCTTGGCGTCTTCGCATCCGATGGAGCCGCCTCTTCAGCTTTTGACTTCACGTCAGCTTTAGTCTCAGCCGCGCCATCCAGCTTCGCGCCGTCTTCCATATTCTTGTCAGCGTCATCCGTCTTGCCAGCTTCACCTCCCTGTTCGAAGCCTCCCTTGTCTTCACCCTTCTTTGCCGCTTCCGCATCCCGGCGCATCAGCATGCCAAGGCCGCCCGCGAGCGAAACCCACACGACGGCAAGCACGATCGTAATCCGAGTGAACATGTCGCCCGCTCGCGTGCCAAATGCACTTTGGCCGCCCATGCCTCCAAACGCTCCAGCAAGTCCGCCGCCACGTCCGCGCTGAATGAGGACCAGCAGGATCATGAACAGGCTGATCGCCACCATGACAAAACTTAAAGTTCCAATCAAGAACGACATCGGCCAATCCGTTTCACAGCAAAGAGCATTTCAAACACACAAAATTCAGAGAGTGGACCGCGTTTCCTGACGCTCGCGGATCATCCGACGGATCGGTCCGGTCCGACGGATCTGTCAGATGTTATTTCCCGGCTGACAACTTGCGAGCCGCTTCGATGATCGGAACAAACGTGCTGGTTTTCAGACTGGCACCGCCAACCAAAGCTCCGTCCACATTGGCCTGACCCAGCAGCGTTTCCGCGTTGTCTGCCTTCACGCTTCCACCGTACAAAATCCGAACCTTCTGAGAAAACGCGGGAGTATAGCGACTGGCCAGCCAGTTGCGAAGATGTTCATGGGCAGATTCCGCCTGTTCCGGCGTGGCAGTGACTCCAGTGCCAATGGCCCAGACGGGTTCATACGCAATGACGAGATTGGCCGCATCCGCCTCAGAAACCCCCGACAATCCACCCTGCATCTGCCGATCCAGAACTTCTTCCGTCTGTCCTGCCTGACGTTCGTTCAACAATTCCCCGACGCACAATACCACCTGCAGACCGCCGGAAATTGCTGCCCTTGTCTTGCGATTGATGATTTCATCCGATTCTCCCAGCACGTGGCGGCGTTCGCTGTGCCCCAGAATTACATAACGGCAGCCGCAGTCTTTGAGCATCTCCACGGCCACTTCACCAGTGAACGCGCCAGGTGCTTCGAAGTAGCAATCCTGCGCCCCCAACTGGACGGTACTGCCGCTCAGCTTCTCAGCAACAGGAATAAGATATGGATACGGCGGACACACCAGGACTTCAACACCCGTTTCATTCTTTGCAGCGGCCATTGCCAGCTCGCCAGCCAGCGCAACCCCGGATTGCCGGCTTGTGTTCATCTTCCAGTTACCCGCGATTAGAAAACGACGCATGATGTGACACGGCTTTCGTGAAATGGACTGATTTCAGGTTGGTATGCCTCAGAGGCATTCATGGTGCATGGAGTCTGATGCACCGACAACCATTTGTCAGAGATGGATGTCGGACACCTGCATTTAGAGCATCACTTCAGTGCTTCACTGCGGGGATACGATCCCAGCACTTCCAGTCGATCGGGAGGCAGACTCTCCAGCTCCTTCAGCGTCTTCTTGATCCTGGCTTCGGAGACATGGCCTTCAAAATCAAGGAAGAAGAGATATCCAACTTCAGGTTGTCGCAAAGGGAATGATTCAATCCACGTCAGATTGATTTTGTTGCGTCGAAATGCTTCCAGTGCATCGGACAACGAACCCGGCTTGTGAGGAATCTGCAACAGGATGGCCGTGCGATCGGAACCCGTTGGTTCCGCCACACTGTCGCCGATCACGGCAAATCGCGTGATATTGTTCTGATTGTCTTCGATACACTCTGCCACGATCCGCACGTCATACTGAATCGCCGCCTGATGGCTGGCAACGGCAGCCACATTCGGTTTATCCCGTGCCAGCTGGGCCGCCGTGGACGTGCTGGTCACTTCGATCTGCCGCGCCTGAGGCATGTGCTTGGCCAGCCAGTCTCGGCACTGTGACAACGCCTGTGGCTTGCTGTAAATCTCAGTAATCTCACTGCGATCACAACGGGCGAGCAGGTAATGATGCACATGCAACTGGACCTCGCCGCAAATCCTCAGCGGCAGTCGAGTGAACATGTCCAGTGTATCAACGATCCGCCCGTCTGTACTGTTTTCAATCGGCACAAGACCGAAGTCCACATGCCCGCGATTCACTTCTTCGAATACCGTCGCAATGGTACTCACTGGTACCAAATCAGCACATTCACCAAATCTTGTAATCGCAGCCTGATGCGTGAAACTGTAGGCAGGCCCCAGATAAGCGACACGAATACTCTTAATCCGCTGGCGCCCTGCACTCATCAGGGGACGAAAAACGGTCTTGATCTCTGCAGAGGTCAAAGGCCCCTCGTTGCAGCGCTCAATCATCGCCCAGACCTGCTGTTGATCCAGATCACTGAAAATGATCTTTGAGGGCGTTTCGACACCCTTCATCTTCTGCAGATAGAGCGACGCGCGCTTGTTCAACAATGCCACCAACTGCTCATCCACATTCCCCAGCTCAACTTCCGGCGGAACGGGAACCGGTGCGACGCGCTCGGCCACCGCTTCACGCTTCACACGAGGAACTTTGTCAGACTCGGTGGCCACCGGCCTGGCGGCTTTCTTGGTCACTGCCGTTTTCGCTGCCACCCTGGTTGCTGAAGGAACCGGACGGGGCACCGGACGTGCCTTGGCTGCAGGTTTTGACGGAGACTTCTTCGCCAACTTCTTAACTGGCGTCTTCGCAATCGGTTTCTTTGCCATCAGCGTACTCAGCCCTCGCGATTCCTGCGTGCCAACGAGGACTCAGACATGCTGACGGTTTCCATCCGTGACCTCGCGCCAACTCGCCCGCGAAACCAAACCCGCCCAACGACACTCTTCGACCCAATGCCGCTGAGTGAGGATCCGACACCTCGCCAAAATTCAGTCAGGGCTTGTACAAACGCACAATTTCCCTGTCAAGCAGCCCGCCGATTGTCTCGAAAATCTGACGGATCCTGTCAACGATTCAAAAGCTGGCAGCCCAAAGCCACGGCGCACCGAAAAAGCAATAATCCCGGACACCATCCAGACGGCACTTAACGCCAGAATGGCACAAACCAATGAACCCAAATGAAACTGCCAATTAGGCATCACGCAGGCAGCCGTCAATAAAACCAACAGCCTGCCACTCTGGCATAACAAAGTGCGTTCTAATCCACCACCGTTCGTAGAATGCTGGAAAAACATGCAATTAATTGAATTTTTCCGATCGGCATAGAACCTGCTAAACGGCCACTGTGCTGTTCAGATATTGACAATCTGGCTTTCGCTGGTACGGCAATCAAGACTGTATTATCGCTGCACCTGTCATCACTGGCTCCTTACCGGACGAATCGTTTCGAGCCACTTCACATGAAATCAGCAGACCGTCTCATTCCGGAGCGACGAATCTGCGATCGCAAGAATTGGAAAGAGGGAACATCGTCATGGCTGTATCAGGCGAAAAAATCATCGGTATCGATTTGGGTACGACAAATTCTGTGGTTTCAATCATGGAAGGCGGTGAGCCTCGCGTCATTGCGAATCAGGAAGGCAGCCGAACAACTCCCAGCGTGATTGCCTTCACCTCAAAAGGTGAAACGCTGGTTGGTGAGCCCGCCAAGCGTCAGGCGGTCACGAATCCACAAAACACGATCTATTCGATCAAACGTTTTATGGGTCGCCGCCATCGCGAAGTGGAGTCCGAAGAAAAGCTGGTGTCCTACAAGGTCGTGGGAGGCGTGACGGATTACGTGAAGGTCGACGTTCACGGAAAGGAATATACACCTCCGGAGATTTCTGCGCTGGTTCTGCGCAAGCTCAAGGAAGCCGCGGAAAACTATCTGGGCCACAAAGTCAACAAGGCCGTCATCACCGTACCGGCCTACTTCAATGACGCTCAGCGCCAAGCCACGAAAGACGCCGGACAGATCGCTGGTCTGGACGTCGCTCGTATCATTAATGAACCCACCGCAGCAGCCCTTGCCTATGGACTCGATAAGAAGAAAGAAGAGAAGATCTGTGTATTTGACCTTGGAGGTGGTACGTTCGACGTGTCCATCCTGGAAGTCGGCGACGAACTTGTCGAAGTGCTGAGCACAAATGGCGACACTCACCTGGGTGGCGATGACTTTGATGAAGTACTGATCGATTACATCGCCAAAGAATTTCAGAAGGAACAGGGCATCGACCTGCGCAAGGATCCGATGGCATTGCAGCGACTCCGCGAGGCGGCGGAAAAGGCGAAGAAGGAATTGTCGCAGCAACAGGCGACGGACATCAATCTTCCGTTCATCACAGCCGACGCCAGCGGTGCAAAGCACCTGCAGCTGAGCATCTCACGCAGCAAGTTCGAAGAGCTGATTGATCCGCTGGTTGAACGCTGCCGTCAGCCGGTACTGAATGCTCTGAAGGACGCCAAGCTGAAACCGGCCGACATTCAGGAGATCGTGCTTGTCGGTGGTTCCATTCGCGTGCCAAAAGTACAAAAACTTGTGCGTGAAATGTTCGGTAAGGAGCCACATCAGGGTGTGAACCCCGATGAAGTCGTGTCGTTGGGTGCCGCGATTCAGGGTGGCATTATCGGCGGCGACGTGAAAGATGTCGTGCTGCTTGACGTGACTCCTCTCTCCGTCGGTATTGAAACCGAAGGCGGTATCATGACGGTGCTCGTCGAACGCAACACCACAATTCCGACCACAAAGAACGAAACGTTTTCCACGGCAGCGGACAATCAGCCTGCCGTCAACGTTCGCGTATTCCAGGGCGAACGCAAGATGGCGGCGGATAATCGATTGCTGGATGAATTCAACCTGGACGGTATCCCGCCTGCCCCCCGTGGAGTTCCTCAGATCGAGGTCAAATTCGACATCGACGTGAACGGCATTCTGAACGTGTCGGCCAAGGACAAAGCCACCGGGAAAGAGCATTCGGTTCAGATCAAACAGTCCAGCGGTTTGTCACCGGAAGAGATTGAGCGGATGCGGAAAGATGCAGAGTCTCACGCTGAAGAGGACAAGAAAAAACAGGAACTCGCCACCGCGAAGAACCAGGCTTCGGCACTCGTTCATCAGACTGAGAAGACACTGAAGGAACACGCTGACAAGCTGGATGCGTCATCGAAGTCCGCTGTTGAAGCCTCAATGGAAAAGGTGAAGAAAGCCGCAGAGGGCAACGACGCTGGTGCAATCAAGACCGCGTGTGATGAACTGATGCAGGCCTCTCAGGCCTTGGCGCAGCACATGCACGCCAATACAGGCGATGCCCCCGAAGGCGGCTCGTCGGCAGCCGGTGCCAAAAGCGGCGACGACGATGTGATCGATGCAGAGTTCGAGAAGAAGTAGCTGCCGACAATGTTGTTGATGTCGCGTGAGGATCAACGTAGAATCTGAACCGATCTCTCTGAATTGCGGGGATCTCTTCGTTGGAAGAGATCCTTGCGGCATCTCCTGAATCAGAAAACGTTCTGCATGTCTGCAACCATTGATAGACTGTCAGTCATTGACTACCTTCGTGCTGAGCGAGCGTCTGAATTGAAGCACGAATTCCACGAAGGTGAGGTTGCGGTCATGGTCGGCGGCAGCTTGCGTCATGCGAAGATCATTACGAACCTGGTCAATGTGTTTTCTGAACTGTTGACTGACAAAGATGCCGACGTGCTTTCGCAGGCACTTCGGGTGCGCGTGGATGCGGCCGACCTTTACACGTATCCGGACGTGATTATTGTCTGTGGTTCTCCCGTGCTGGAAGACGCTCACAATGATACACTGATGAATCCAACTGTAATCATCGAAGTCCTGTCGCCATCGACTGAAGCATACGACCGGGGTCAGAAGTTTGGATACTATCGGCAGATTCCGTCATTGCAGGAATACGTCCTTGTCGCGCAGCACCAGCCGTTGATCGATCATTTCCTGCGCCAGGAAAGCGGCAGCTGGGTTATTCGAAACGGATGCGAACGAATCGATCAGGTGCTGAAGCTTCAGACGCTGGAGCTGGAAGTGCCTCTCCGTCGGATCTACCACAGAATTGATTTTCAGCACTGACGAGACGGCAGCATCGCTACACGTCACACAGCTGAATCGCCTGTTTTAAGCCAGCCAGCGGATCGCGAGTCGGAATGAATTCGTGTCCGACGAAGCCCGTGTAGCCAATCTCAACCAGCTTCCGCATGATCGGCGGATAGTTGATCTCCTGGTTGTCGTCGAGTTCGCCGCGTCCTGGATTTCCTGCCGTATGGATGTGTCCGATGACGTCCTTGCATTGCTCGATGCGGCGGATCACATCGCCGTTCATCAGCTGGACGTGGTAAATGTCGAACAATAACTTCACACGTGGTGAACCGACTCGGCGCACGATGTTTGCCACGTAGTCGATGTCATCGCCCTGATAACCGGGGTGCCCCTTCATCGGGTGCGATCCGTCCCGCGTGTTAAGATGTTCGATGCAAACTGTCACACCTTTCTTCTCGGCATGAACTGCGAGCTTTTTCAGACCGGCGACGCAGTTGTCAGCACCTTCGGTAAGCGAAATCTCGCCGCTGGTCGGATCTTCAGCGTCCTTCCATTTGTAACCCGTGAAGGCAATGACGTTCGGAACGCCGGCCGCAGCACAATCGTCGATCATTTTCGTCGTCACCGCGATCACCTGATCCTGATAAGCCGGATTGTTCAGGCCCTTCATAAACGGTGCCCCGGGCATGCCGTTGGAAGCAATTGCGCATGTCAGCCCGTGCTTTTTGATTGTCGGCCATTCTTCCGGGCCACAGATTTCCACCGACTGGCACCCGAGACTTTTGGCAATTTCGCAGGTCTTATCGATATCCCATTTTTCTCCGGCGACATTGAAGCACCAGAAGACGACGGAATGCTTGATATTTCCCTTCATAGAATTTTCCTTCGCTGCAGCGAGAGTAGATGATGGACGTGACGCAATCGAAGCCACCGCACCAGCAGCGACAGTCGCTTGCAGCAAATGACGACGTGACAAGTTTCCGTTTGGCATAACGAAGATCCTTTCGGCCCTGCACAAGTCCCCGAAGCTGCGATGGCAGATACGATTCGCTGCAGACTTCGCCAGCTTGTTTCAGCCACACCTGAAGTTACCTCGCAACACTTGAGATTGCAAGTTGCGAACCAGTCCGGGCGCTGGCTGGAGTCGTGTGCCAATCTGCGGACGCATGGATTGACGCCTACAGAATCGCCGCTCCCTTGACGTCGATGCCTTTTAGACGCATTTTGAGTTCTTCGACGTTCGGGGAAATCTCGAATGCCGCTTCGCGACTGACGAATTCGCGATTGACGAAGTCGTACAGACTGTCGTTAAACAACTGCATGCCTTCGGTCTTGCCAATACGAATGGCGGCGAACAGTTTTTCGTCCATCTCTTCCATCACCAGCTTGCGCACGGTTGGATTGAAGCTCATAATTTCCACGATGGGCACGCGCGATGGTGTGTCCACGATCGTCTTCAGCAGTTTCTGACCCACGATACACTTCATGTTCATTGCCATGCTCGCACGAATGGCTTTGTGCATGTCGAACGGGAACAGGTCCAGAATACGCGAGATACAACTGGCGCAGGGGCGTGAATCGTACCAGTCAAGGTGTCCGGTTTCCGCCGCATGGATCGCCGTTTCGAATGTCTCACGGTCACGCAACTCGCCCACCAGCATGATGTCGGGGTCTTCGCGCACCGCATGTTTCATCGCGATGTGAAAGTCGATGACGTCCTGACCGATTTCACGCTGATTGATCAGACATTTGTCAGATGTGTAAATGAATTCGATCGGGTCTTCGATCGTTAGAATGTGCTTGTTCATGTTGCGGTTGATCCAGTCAAGCATGGACGCGATCGTCGTACTTTTTCCGGAACCGGTCACACCAGCCAGTAAGACCATTCCCTGATCGTACTTGCAGTGATCAACCATGCACTTTGGCAGGTACAACCCTTCGAACGGCGGGATGGAGCGCTCAATCTTACGAGCCACCATGCCGACTTTGCCCAGCTGCGTAAACAGATTCACGCGAAATCGCCAGGGGTCGTCGTCGATCTTGATGACCTTGGAAAAGTCCGCACCACCGTTCTGATGAAAGATATCCAGATTTCGCTGGTCCATCATCGGGAACGTGAGTTCAATCATCTGACTTTCGGTGATCGGCGTCATTTCCAGATCGCGCAGCCCGCCGCGAATTCGGAAGACGGGCGGACGTCCAACCTGCAGGTGGATGTCCGAGCATTTGTGTTTGATCGCCAGTCGAAAGATCTTATCGATCTCAATGTCGGCAATCGGGTTAAACGTTGATTTTTTCCAGTCGGCAATCAAAACCATCGCGATCGTTCCTGACGAATCCAGTAAATTCCGCCGTCCGAATTCAAACGGCATTCAATCGTTCGACGCGGCCAAATCATCGTCGCCGCTTCAAGCAGCGTTTTGTAGCACGTCGCGTGGCCTGCGAAAACTGAACCTGAAGTGCTGCGACTCTGGCCAGGCAACGCAAACTGTTCAGAGCTGTCGTACTCGAGCATGCTGTGCAGTCGTACCCGGTCATAGAAAAATTCGATCCACGGAAAGTTCCTGTGACTAGCTTCTTTCTGTGTTTAACAAATTCGTCCAGCGTCGATTTTTGACGACGGCACAATATTTGCGACCTTCGTTTTATCAAACAATCGCAAATCGCGGTGAGTCTGCTCATACAAGGAAAACCGACATGATGACAAAGCGTATTTCCGACACCATGGAAAAAGCATTGAATGATCAGATGACTCAAGAAGCGTTTCAGGCGCAGGTGTATCTCTCCTACGCTTCGTGGGCCGAAGTGAATGGTTTTGCCGGCATCGCGGCGTTCTTATACAAGCACATGAACGAGGAACGCCAGCACATGTTCAAGTTCCTCAAATTCATCAACGGTCGCGGTGGTCACGCTCTGATCCAGGCGATCGACGCTCCGCCCGTGGATCCAAAGGACATGGGTGATTGCCTGCGGAAGACGCTCCAACACGAAATCGATAACTCAACGTCGATCGACGCGATCGTCAATCTTGCTCAAGAGGAAAAGGACTGGGCTACGTTCAACTTCGGTCAGTGGTTCGTCAAGGAGCAAATTGAAGAAGAAACACTGGTCAACAATTTGCTTGATAAATACAACCTCGCGACCGAAATGAAGCGCGAGAATGCGAACCTGTATGCATTGGACAGAGACTTCGCTGAAGCACCGCAGGACGCCATCACTCCCACGGAGGAAGAAGTCTGATTTCGCAGTTTCAATGAGAATTCACTGTTTCGGATTACGTGCGTTGGACACCTTTCTGATGGCGACCCCCGCTCATCGCCACGGTAATTCAATCCGGCAGCGGCGAATGTACCAAAAACGAGCCTAAACAGGCCGATGTGGTCGCAAAACAGTCGCGCAGGCAGGTGGGCGATTAGGCCCTTGTTCCCAGCAGTCCGGCAGATTCTGGAAGACGGGTTCGAATTGGCGTCAGAAGGAACGGTTCACGTCGTGAATCGATACAGGGACGCTGGGTAGAACCTGCGAACCACTTTCCTGAAGCTTCTGGACAGGGCAGGGGTTCAGCGATTTGCACGGCCGTTCTGCAATCTGCGGGGTTCCCGAGTCACGGAACTTCGTCAGCGGTTGGATTCCAAAGTTGTCGCAGTGTGGATGGGGCACTCTGAAACCATTGCTGCGAAGCATTACGTTCAGGTTCGCCCAGAAGACTTCGCGGCGGCTGTTTTAGATCCGGTGGCACGCCACGTGGCACACAAGACACCCGAAAATAGCGAAAACAGACAAACCAAACGAAACGGACACAATCGAAAAACCCAATAAAAAACGCATGGTTTCGCGTAAATGCGTCCCCATGCGTTCTCAAATAGTGCTCCCAGAAGGACTCGAACCTTCGACCTACGGATTAAGAGTCAGTTGCTCTACCAACTGAGCTATAGGAGCAGTGCGGTTATCTTATCGTCCAGAAACCTTGCTGCCAAGTAGCAGCATTTCATTTCGATGGAAGGGGACAGGATTTGAAGTGGAAGGTTCATGGAATCGGCGATTTTTACCTATATTTCCTCAAGTCCAGAAAACGTTTGGCCACCAGCTCGGCCGCGAACGCAGCGATGGGTAGTCAAATAGACAACTTGGAAGCTTACCCTACGTTGAAAAACCTGGGGAAATCAGGTTTTCTGGTATTTCTGGAAAAATCTCGCGGATGTTGAGGAGTTCTGGCGAACCAACTCAGAAGATCCCGTGTCTTGGGGTCAATGGATAATTCGGTTGACGGTCTCGGGAAACCTTTGAAAGATCCTGAACCGCCGAATTGGATAAGTTCTTTTGTCAACAACAATCGTTGTTGTTGACTGATTTGCGTCGCGGATGTGCGACGAGACACATGGACCGAAAGACCAGCGTCAGTCATTGTGACAGACGATGGCCGCGGGACCAATTCTGGGGGCAGAACAATGCTGCTGAACACAACGATTCAAGCTCTTGTCGCATCAACACAGGCCGTCGCGGCCCATGTGATTGCCGGGCTGTTCGTCCGTTCTGCCTCCCCCGCAGTATTTGCAGTGGTACCGAAGCAGAAGGGCTCCATGCGCGATTCGCGCTGGCGTTATCTGCACGGACACCCGGCGAGCGATTCGAAACAGTGTTGCGGAGGATTCTCCGATCGCTGTCTCAGTTCGCTCAGTCGCTCCCTTTCGAGATTACTCGGAAACCCGGAGCGGGCCTTGAATCAAGGCTTGGGTTGTCTGACTGGTATCAGCGGCAGAAGTTAAGGGGCAGCCTGCTCCCGTCCTCCGGACGAAATTCAAACTTCTTCCGCTCGAACCGCTCGAAATGGATCGCACACGGTGTGCCTTCCATGTTCTTCGTGTGAGTTTCCGAGGTCTTTGCTGTTTCCACAGCGATTGTTCCTCAGGACTCACGGCTGTTCCTGCGAAGCCCATTCACGCCGCATTCGATTTCCGCCACTGGCGATCTCTTCGAATGTCAGGTCGTGATTTTCAGACTGGAGTCTGACTCTAATGATCACTGATTCTTTCACACCACTTGTACTGCGAGCTCAATCCGGCGACCGGGATGCCTTCAGCGACCTTGTCATTCTGTTCCAGTCTCGAATCTACGGCATCGTCATGCAGCGATTGCGCAACACGGCGGAAGCGGATGAAGTCGTGCAGGAAGTTTTTCTGCGTGCCTTCCGAAAGTTGCCTCAGTTGCAGGAAGCTGAGCGATTCGGTGGCTGGTTGTGCCAGATCGCCGTCCGGTTGTCCATCAATCGAGCTGTACGGCGACCAAACGAAACCTGCTTTGAACCGCAGTCTTTCGATGGAATGCAGGAGACGGAAGACACTCCGTTTTCTGCAATGATTCGACAGGAAAACATCGAGCAGGTTCGCGAGGGATTGAACCAGCTCGGTCATTTGGACCGGGAAACTCTGTGGGCCTTCTACTTTGAAGGTTCTTCGCTGAAGGAAATGAGCGAGCAGTTTGAAAGCCCGATCGGGACGATCAAGCGACGACTGCACACTGCTCGTGGCCGGCTGCGGGAAGTCATCGGCGCCATGCAGCCTGCATGAGCGTGAATGATGAGGTTGTTGGTTTCGCACTTAACAACGGAAGCCCGGCATTTTTGCAATGCCGGGCTTCTTTTCGTCAGTCAGAACGGTCAGCCGGAATCGGGGATTTTCCCGGTGAATCTCAGTCGGCGGAGCGACTGAGCTACGCAGGCACATTCAATTCAGTCGTCAGGTGAGCCACCAGATCGGCGGACGCGACGGATGCCTGCGTGCCGCTCTTGAGGTTCTTCACTTGCCAGACACCGGCGGCAAATTCGTCTCCACCGGCGATAAGAGCCAGCTTGAATCCTTTCTTGTCGGCGTACTTCATCTGCTTGCCGATATTCTTCGCTTCCGGATAGACCTCGGTCGCAATGCCGGCTTTGCGGAGCGTGCGGCCGAGTTGCAGGTAATCGATAACTCGCTCGGCATCGAACATGGTCACCAGCACCGGTGCGGGAGTGGTGCTTTTCTGCGTTTGGCCCAGCTCTTCCAGGGCGGCCAGCATACGATCCAGTCCAAGGCTGGCACCGACGCCGGGAAGCTGCTGCGCCGTGAACAGGTCTGCGAGGTTGTCATAGCGACCGCCGGAACAGACGCTGCCGATATCCGGAAGATCGCCGAGCAGCGTTTCGTAAATTGTACCCGTGTAATAATCCAAACCGCGTGCGATGGAAACGTCGAGTAAGACTCGCCCTGCTGGCCAGCCGCATCGATTCACGGCCGCAAAGAGTTCCCGCAGATTCTGCAGACCAAGTTCACCGATCTGACTTCCCGATAACATGCCCTCCAATGATGAGAGAATTTCATCAGGGCTCCCCTTGAGTTGAGCCATGTCGAGCACCTGATTCGCAGCCTCAGCCGGGATGCCAAATTTTTCAACCATCTCCGTCACGACGGCGTCACGTCCGATTTTATCGAGCTTATCCAGTGACCGGAGAATGCCGATGGCGTGTTCCTTCAGGCCGCACTTTTCCAGCAGGCCATTCAGTACTTTGCGGTTATTGACGCGAATTGTGAATCGCTCAATCCCAATGCGTTCAAACAGATCATTGATCACAAACAGGGTTTCGATGTCGGCGGAGTTGCTCAACGTGCCAATCGTGTCGAAATCGCACTGCATGAATTCGCGGAAACGCCCACGGGCTGGCCGTTCTCCGCGCCAGACCGGGGCGATGTGATAACGTCGGAACGGCAGTCCCAACTCCTGGACATACTGAGCGGAAAAGCGTGCGAGTGGCACAGTCAGGTCGAATCGCATCGCGACATCACGGTCGCCCTGATCCGTGAAGCGGAAGACTTGTTTGTCCGATTCTTCCCCGCCTTTACCGAGCAGGACTTCGGCGTATTCCAGCGCGGGTGTATCGATCGGTGCGAAGCCGTAGCTGCGATAAACAGATCGTGCGATATCGATCAGGTGTTCTCGCGCCATCATCTGATCGGGAAGAAAGTCGCGAAACCCGCGAAGGGTCTGTGGTTTAATGCGTTGTTTTTTTTCGGACACGGAAATAGATCTACCGGGAGTTAAGCGACTGATTGACGCCGACACACGAAAACATGCGTGGGCGAGCATCTTAAAACAATGACGGCAGAAGGGCCAGACGCCAGCCAAAAAGGGCCGCGTTGCTTTCGCGACGCGGCCCTTCGGGATTAAGAAGTCCTGCATTCCACAGGCTTTCAGTCTGATCGTGCTGATCTTATTCCGGCGTCACCACCAGTCGGGCAGGAGGCACCTGTCCGGCCAGAACTCCGAAGGCCTCTCGCAGCAGCAGTGTCTGTGCAGTGACTGAAGTTCCGGCAGGTACGACGATGTCGTAGCCACCGGAGATTTTCGCAATCGCTTTCAGAAGATCTGTATCCGCTCCGGCACCGACGCACAGAGTGTGAATCACGATGTCCTGATCAGCGGCCAGCTTCGCCTGGTACAGTGCATACTGCGATGCGGGGTCGCTCGTCGTGTAGTCTGCGGTGCCATTGTCATCATAGTCCAGCAGGGCATTCCAGTTCCAGTCGGATGGAAGGCTGAATCCGGATGGATAAATGTTTGGAATACCGTCCGTCATCAGCAGGATGGCCTTTTGAGCGCCGTACCGACCATCGGAATTGAGCAGTCCCGCGGCTTTCAGGAGACCATCCCCCGTCGCCGTATTGCTGGAGTAATGTCCGGCCTGTTTGTGCTGCTGAATGGTGTCGATGTCTGAATAACGAGTCGACATCAGATCCGTACCAAGATTGACCGTCGCACCGGCTCCGTCCTCCGTCAGACCGGTTTCCACACGAGCATCAACGGCGTAGTCCACCAGGCCAATGTTGTCGCCATAGCTCAGATCGGTCATAAACTCACAGAACGTGTTCATTCCCAGTTTCATACCGTGGAATGGATAGCACGGAGCTCGCCACAGGTCTTCGGACTTTGAGTTCGAAGTGCGGTACTCCATCAGATACACGCACAGCGTGCGGTAGCCGTATTTTTTGTTGTAGCCCTGATTGCTGAGGTTGGTGCTGGTGCGGACGTAGTCCACATAGGCGAGCCACTGTGACTTGCTGGTATCGATAGATGGCTTTCCAAGACGCAATCCGGTGGACGTGTTCTTACCTTCCTGCGGAAACGGGATGGCACTTTCATTGATACGCGGGAAATAGCCAGGAGCAGTGGTTTCTGCGACCGTTGACCAGGTTTTGTCTTTACTCGTTTTTCGTTGCAACTGCCCGCTCAAGGTTCCCTGAGTGTACCGACGATAGTCATAACCGCCGGATGTGATGGAATAGTAGTCATCCCCTGTACCATTGAACGTCCAGTTGTCGTAATAGTTCTCCTCCGGCGTATACAAACCCAGAGCTTCGATCACAGTCTGACTGGTGCTGTTGGAATTGTATGCTCCTGCTGCAGAATTCATCAGACCAAACCCCGTTGAAGGAAACTTCTTTGTCGAAGCGTCGTTGCTGAATCGCACGTCGGATGCAACCAATGCGGCCCAGATCGCATCCAGATTGGATTCAACGGCAGACTTTGTCAGGCGGCTGATCGTGGCAGAGCTCATGCAGCTGTCGTCATTCATCGAGGCCGAATAGTCCAGCGTACAGACGATGTCGCGTGATTCAATGAAAGCCGTCGCAGACGTTGTAATCGATTGAGCCCGCTCGCCGAGCACCGGAGCAAAGATCAATGGCAGTTTGGCATCCGGCGCTGAGGAGTTGCGATTGTCCTTCCGAATATTGACTTTCACGCAGTTGAACGGCCCAGTGCCCCATGTTTCCGTGTAAGAGACGCCGTCACTGGCCAACATTCGCCGACCCAGCAGGACGTCTGTGCTCGGATTAATGTAGAATCCGTTCAGCTTGGCAACATATTCCGCCATGGCTCGTGCATCTGCCGCGGCGAGTGACTGCACGGCGGCCATATCGAGACCACTCTCAGAATCCCACGATGCGTCACGCACGGCAACAACAATTTCCTGAGCCGCTGCCAGAGCCGCCGAGTCCGCTGCGGCCTGCATGCGTGTCTTAGTGACAGTGATCATGCCAAGGTCCACCGACATTCCGACGAACGTCATGGCTCCCAGCATGCAGATCACGGCCAGCACAAAGAACACTCCTTTTCGATGTTCCTGCCGGAACGGCCATGTCCCGGTTTTCTGATTTATTCTTTTCATTCCAGTCCCACTTTCTTGAGTAGTCCATCACGGGTTACCGGGAGTCATTCCGACGATTCTGGAAGGCCTTTGAAAGCTTCGTACGAAGAATTCCCGGGCCCGCACGGCGTCACTCGATTCATCACGGGGTCATCACGTTCCGGCGATTCAAAACGGCTCGCCGGCAGCCTTTCTTACCAATGGTCGATACTGCCTGAATCGCAACCCCAAACGTCGCGGCTCACGCAGGTTTTGTCAGGGGTTCCTAATGAAAGCGATCCACCTTCGTGGTCGCGCGTCACAACCGATGCCTTCAGCGTCTTTCCGGCAAGGTACGTCAGCGGAAAGACACTCACGGTCGAATACGGCAGCGTCACTTCCAGGCGTACAAACTGCAGATCGTTGTTCTTATCCGCGAGGTTGAAAGTCTGTCCGGCGCTGTCTCCGTCCGCGTGCGTCATTGTGACAGTCGTGGCGTTTCCCTTGAGTCCTGCCGCAGTGACAAAATTCTTCAGATCCTGTTCCACCTTTTGGTTCGGTGTCTGGTTGTCATGAACAATGTATCTCCAGTCCATCGCGGTCAGTCGTCCCGATTCGCGGCAGGCCGACTGCAGAATCGTGGACGCTCGGAGAGCCGACCCGATCTCCAGAATCCCCAGCACCATGACAATCAGGACTGGCAACGTGACTGCGCACTCCACCATGGCGGTGGCCTTGCGGTTACGGTGCTGGACAGGAACGAGAGATCGCTGTCGTCTCATTGATGTCAGGCTTTTCATGTCTATTCCTTCCTCATAACGCACTGACCATACACGATCAGCCCACCCAGCCACTTTGGTCCCAGAATCGCCACGTCAGAATAGGGGACTGACACGCGCACAATGAAGAGTTGCCGACGTTCGGCAGTAGACAGTTCGATATTGGGCAGCGCGGTGTAGTTGATCGTTGATGCATTCACGCCGGTCACGTCGAACGCATCGCCATTTTTCACGAGGATCGTCGCGCGGGCTGCTGGAATTGCCGAGCCGACAACCTGATTCGCGAGATCCGTCACACTGGCCGTCGTCGCTGTCTCACTGACACCTAACCGAGCGGCGCGGCGCGCCGCGGAGTTCAATGTGTGAATGGTCATAAAAACATGACCGAACTCAATGATCCCGAACAGAATCAGGAAGAAGACAGGAAGTACCACTGCCGTTTCCGCGACAGTAGATCCTTCACGTCCCATTCGGGTTCGGGTACGTTTCACGAGTTGACCAGGAAGGCGCATGTCGCGTCTCCACACTTTCTAAAAAAGGCAAGTGCTTCAGGTTCATGTCCGACTGGCCACAAAATGCCCGTCGGTCCGGAATACTTCGCACCGTTGTGCAAGCCTAGATCGCAGTGTGCCGAGAATGCGAGGAATACTGCGGTGGGCGAATGTGACGAAGAATCAACGCGGTCATCTGACAGCTTTCTGATGCTGAATCGCCACGTCTCGAGAGTGCCACCGCCGTAATTCGAACGAGATCCGGCACTTTCTGCTACATGAATCCCCCCGTAATGATGCTGCAATGCATCACGACCAGCCGCAAGATGGCGTCGGATTATGCCGATAAATCCCTCAGAGGCGGCTTTGCAGATGCTGCCGCGCGGCAGTCGGAATTTGTGCCCGGTGATTTCGGGTCGGAGCAATCGAACGTCATGGATGATTCTCAAAAGATCGCTGACCTGGAAAAACGTCTGGTTCTGCTTGAGGATGAACTCATGCGCGCCCAGCGGCTGAGTTCCGTAGGAGCGCTGGCGTCGTCGATTACTCACGAATTCAACAACATCCTGACGACCGTGATCAATTATGCCAAAATGGGGCTGCGGCATACGGACGAAAAAACGCGTACGAAGTCGTTCGACCGCATCCTTTCGGCGGGTCAGCGTGCTGCGCAGATTACGACCGGAATGCTGGCTTACGCCCGCAATACGTCCGACCGAGTTGAGCCGTCAGACTTGAAACGACTGCTGGATGACGTGTTGGTGCTGGTGCAGAAAGATCTTCAGATGCATCGCATTTCAGTCGATCTGATGGCCCCGTCGCCGGTCTGGGCGTTGGCAAACGCCAGCCAGATCCAGCAGATCCTGATGAACCTGATTGTGAATGCACGCCAAGCCATGAAGGACGCCGGACGCCTGCGGCTGATTGTGCGCGACAACCTGTCCGAAGGCTGGGCCGAGATTGTTGTGAGTGACACTGGCTGTGGGATCCCTCACGACAAATTGCCACATATCTTCGATGCGTTTTACACAACCAAAACACCCGACGCACGCGGCCAGGGGGGCACGGGCCTTGGACTTTCGCTGTGCCTTCGGATTGTGGAAGCTCATCAGGGCAGAATCCGCGTCGAAAGTGAGATTGGCAAGGGCACAACATTTACGTTGAAATTGCCGCGATCAGAATCACCGGCCGGTTTCATAGACACATCGGCCGCATAGAATCGGTTTGTGTTCCCAGCAAAACCCACATAGGTCGTATACGCCCCATAATACTCATTTCATGTTGGTGGCTGCTGGAACTCAGCCGCTTGATCCGCTAGCCTTCGTTGGCGTTTTCGAAACAACGCCCTGACCCAATTGCGGGATTGAGACACAGCGGATGAACTGGCGGCTGATTTTTTCGGGGCTGAAGTCCCCCGGCTGGACCGTCTACGCCGTTCTCGGTGTCCTTGTTGCCATCGGACTCAGCATCTGGCTGCTGCGACTGGAACGCCGACTGGTTTCACGCACCGTCGGCTGGACTTTGCTGTCGCTTCGAATTCTGGTTCTGATCACCCTCTTCGTTACCCTGCTGCAACCAGTCCTGACGAAACGGTTCGATGTTTCGCAGCGGGGCAAAGTGATTGTCGCCATTGACGGTTCACTCAGCATGGAGACGCAGGACCGTCATGCGTCGCTTGGCGAAAAACTTCGCTGGGCTCAGGCGTTGGGGATGCTCGGTAATGCAGAAACCCGCCCGCTGATCGACGAATGGGTGGTTACCGCGGAATCGGGGCAGGAACCAAACTGGCTCGGCGGCGACGCACGCCCTTCGACACCTGCCCAAAAGTCGCTGTCAGACGCCCGTGCCCGTCAGGTGACGGATTCACTGAACGAGCTGTCAGAGATGCCTCGCGTCGAATTTGTGCGTCGGCTGCTGCAGTCGAAGCCTCACGAACTGCTCGAACAGCTGAACGACGTGATGCCGATCGAGATTCGGTTATTCGCATCCGAACAACAGGCATCCGTACCCGCACGACTTGCCGCCGCAGTGCAGTCAGATCGAGCCGACTTGATGCCCGGCGGAACCGATGCCCTGCGGTTGCTGACATCACTCACATCCGAAGAAGGTGCCGGGCTGATTCGCGGTGTCATCCTGATCTCAGACGGACGCCAGACAGCGTCTGGAGACGTCGCAGGCACAGCGCAGCGGCTGCCTGCAGGTGCCTGTGTATGCCGTCCCGATCGGTTCGCGACTTCCGCGCGCGACTTGTCCATTGCTGCGGTGGAATCACCTGAAGCCGTGTTTCTGAACGACAAGGCTCAAATTCGAGTGGTGATCGGTACATCCGGTTTTGAAGGCGAATCGCTGACGGTCAGGTTAAAACAGGGCGAAGTCCTGGTGTCGGAACAAACGGTGACTCCGGCAACTGACAGCGCCAGCGTGAATTTCGATATTCCGTCCGACACGACCGGTCGGTTCGACTATCGCGTGGAAACCGGAATGCAGCCAGGAGAACTGCGTGAAGACAACAATGGCCGCGATTTCAGCCTGCAGGTCGTGGATAACAAAGCCCGTGTCATGCTTGTCGAAGGGGATGCCCGCTGGGAATTCCGCTATCTGAAGAATCTGCTCGACCGCGACAAACAGGTCGAACCCCTCACGGTGCTCCTGCATCAGCCATTTCTGGATCTGCTCAATCAGCCTTACATTCCCAACAAGCTGCCGGAGATACAAGCCTTTCGCGAACAACTCGCAAAAACAGATATGCTGATCGTCGGCGACATCGATCCGCTGGAGGTGGACTCTGGCGTCTGGGAAATGATCGAGCAGGCTGTCACACAGGATGGACTCACGTTGATGGTGATTCCGGGGCGCAGTCACATGCCGCATGGATTCACATCACCTGTTCTGAAAGCGTTGTTGCCTGTCACGGAGACTCGCCAGCGTCTGGCTGAGAAATTTCTGGCGACATCGCCGGATACAGAACAAACGTCGTTTCGGCTGTCGCTCGGCGTCGATGCCTCAGCATTGCCGATGTTCCAACTGTCTGCGGACCCAGCCGACCGCATCAATGCATTCGCGACCCTTCCAGGTCATCCGTGGATCTATGGCGGGATTGCCAAGCCAGGGGCCACGGTGTGGGCCACTTCCACAATTCCCGGCGTTGATATCGCCGCTGAGCCCACCATTCTGCATCACGATTATGGTTTCGGACAAGTCGTCTGGATGGGAATTGACAGCACCTGGCGCTGGCGACGACGCGCCGGTGATGAGTGGCATTATCGCTTCTGGGGGCAATTGATCCGCTGGGCCGCACGCAACAAAGCCGCCGCTGGCAATGACAATGTGCGAATGTCGCTTTCGGACGTCGTGATCGATGAATCGGAAACGGTCGAAGCGATGGTGCGTTGGAATCCTAAACTGTTGCCGCAACTGGAAGGCGCGGCGGTTGAAATTGTGGCGACGCTGGAGGAGCCACCCGCAACGATGCCTGCTGGTATCACAGATCATTCAAAACAGCCGCAGCATGATGCCGCTTTGGCACCAGTCGAAGTCGAACACGTGGCCGTGCTGACTCCATCCGCAGATGCTGCAGAACGTTATGTCGGTCGCCTGCCGCGCCTGTCCGCTGGTGCATGGAAAGTCCGACTGCGCGTCACCGGCGGAAGTCTGACCGAGGACGCAGTCATCCAAAGCGAAGTCCTTGTTCGCAAACAAATGTCGCAGGAGCTTGCCAACGTCAGTTGCAACCGTGCACTCCTGACTCAGCTTGCAGAACTTACTAACGGGGCTGTCGTCGAACCGTTCGACGCGGAACAACTGATATCGCTGGTTCAGCCAAAGGACCGTCCCGAAGAAATACTGAAAGAACGGACACTTTGGGATCACTGGTTGGTTCTGTTAATCTTCTTCACGTTGCTGACATCTGAATGGGTGTTGCGAAAGTTGAATGGCTTGCCCTAATTGGACAGCTTCACTTTTATGGGAAATCACAGTGTTTTTCAGTGTTGTAGAAGAAAATTCACTGCTGCGATTCAGCCACGGCAGTGGCGGCAGCATATAGCCGTGGGTGAAACCCACGGTCACGATTATTTATATCCACCAAAGTGGGTGCGATCTGCCGAGCGTGCATTGACGGCAAGGAAATTACGGGGATTGTCGAGAGCTTAGGACGTTGACGGCTGGCAGTGCT
>JBBJME010000309.1:0-7902 GCA_037719765.1 Planctomycetaceae bacterium | reverse complement strand
GAACGATGCGGCTTTTGACCGGCCGGACATTCCACACAGGTCGGCACGATGATCGTGCGGCCGTATTCATCCTTTGCTTCTCCGTCTTCGATGCGGAAGTCCGACACGGTAATTGCATCCGGATCGACCTGGTCAGCCGGGCACTTGCCGGACGCTGGTGAGACCAGCGAAATGTTTTCAATGCGGCACAGCATGTCATTGTCATCGCTGCCGTAAGCGGTATCGGCCAGCAGACGATCCGGCAGCAGGCCACGTTCCTTCAGGTCGTCAATCACAATTTCCAGAGCCGCCGAATCACTCTTCACGGCAGTCTCTGGAATCGCACTGACGATCAGCTGTACGTCGTTGTCAGGACTGCAGGTTTCTGAAAGTTGAACCTGATAACCGGATCCTTTGTGGCCGTCGAACGTGTGTTCGGCGACAATTAGGTTTAACCTTTAGCGACAATTAGAAATTCCGTTCAGGAAGCGGGAGTTGAGGATTTCGTTGCTGGTTGCTGTCCAGTCGATTTGGACTTGTGCGCTGTTTCGACACGGAAGCTGGGGACGTTGAGCTCGATGATGACACTGTGGTGCACCAATCGGTCGATGGCAGCGACAGTGGTCATTGTGTCCTTGAAGATCTGATCCCATTTGCTGAAAGCGAGATTGCTCGTGAGCAGCACGCTGCCGCGTTCGTAGCGTTCGGCCAACAGTGTGAACAGCACTTCCATCTCTTCGCGGCTCTGCTGGACGTAGCCCAGATCGTCGATGATCAAGCCCTCGAACTTCGACAACTGGTTGATCAGTTTTGACAGACGCAGGTCCCTTTTCGCAATCAGCAACTGCTGGACCAGTAAGGCGCAGGTTGTAAACAGGATGCTGTGTCCCTGCTGAACCAGTTGTTCGGCCAGCGCACAAAGGACATGACTTTTCCCCGAGCCCGGCTTGCCGAAAATCAGAATATTTTCGCGGCGATTCAGAAACGATCCGTCGCGAAGAGTCTCCAGTTGCCGAGTCACATTCAGAGGCAGCCGATCGAAAGGGCAAAAAGGGGACATTGTACTTTAGTCGATAAGTAGATCAAAAAGGGCAAAAAGGGGACATTGTACTTTAGTCGATAAGTAGAATGTCCCCTTATTGCTTTTCGTTCTGAGATTCCACGTCACCGTTTTCATTGGCGCACCGGGCATTGGTGCGTTCGCCTTTACAGCAGTAGTAACCGAGCAACGCTGCGTAGCGATTGGTGAAGACGC
The DNA here is from genome assembly GCA_037719765.1 of Planctomycetaceae bacterium. Classification (GTDB taxonomy): domain Bacteria; phylum Planctomycetota; class Planctomycetia; order Planctomycetales; family Planctomycetaceae; genus SXXK01. The sequence continues at coordinate 6,668 of JBBJME010000309.1, read as the reverse complement.
GGCTCTCCGAGTGATTTCGAACAGCGGCGGTCAGCGAATCACTGCGATGCCGCTGAGGGACGCCGCCAAACTCCCAGAATGCTTTCTGAATGCCGTCACCGAGCGATTCAAACGATTCCGAAAAACACAACGAGACCGATTCGAAGTTGCTGTACGTGAGTACGCAATGAAAAAACGTATGGTCGAAGGGCGTTCGAGCAAGCGTCACGCCGAGTTTATTGCAGACGGTGAAGTCGCTCGCGGCCAGCCGTCCCGCATGATGAATCTGTGAAAAGAACACCGGCTTGTTCGGCCCGTGCAGACTCCGCCACTGTAACACTCTCCGCTCGAACGTCCGTCGCGTCGAATCCTCGAATTGACCAGGATGAATCTCCTGAATCCATTCGAACAGAGTCTTCGCTTTCAGGGCTGGCTCGGCTTCGAGTTTCCGCTGAATTTCAGGCCAGATCTCGATGAACGGATCGATCCGCGTCCTGTAGTCCCGTGCCTTCTTCCGCTGCGAAGGCAACCGCTCATCATCACGGTAATTTCGGGCCGTTTTGTCCGTCATTTCAGTCATCCTTGCTGAAAATATCAGGGTTCTGCCCAATCCGAGCAGCCGCCGCAATTCCTTGACCTGTCCGTCCTTGATCATCGCAACCTCCTTGGTAATCAGGAGTTGCAATCATCCGCGATCCCCCAAAACAAGGGAATTCTAATTGTCGCTCAGTCTTCAAAACCGGCAAAACAAACACCCGACAGACGGGAATTCTTGTTGTCGCTGACCGGGAAGACTAATTGTCGCTAGACAGTCGCTGCTCGAGGGAGCAAAAAGGGGGGAGCAAAAAGGGGACATTGTACTTATCAGTAAAGTAGGGGGGAGCAAAAAGGGGACATTGTACTTATCAGTAAAGTAGAATGTCCCCTTATGTCCCCTTATATTCCCTTATATTCCTTTTTAGGCAAGCTGCGCATGCCTGGGGTGCCGCAAGTCGATGTCAGAAACCAAAACCTAATCGTTTACGTAGTAGGCCGTATTTCGAGTGGCGATCCGCCTAACTTTCGATTCTCATCGGACATAATGAATTCCTCGAAAAACGCTGGGGAAAATGCTTTTTGTCGCTCACGCGAGTCGGCGGGATGCCAGCCACACCCTCGGAGAGGTTCGTTGGCCGCTCAAGGAGTGATCCGCAAAGCGGCTTTGCACCTGAGGCTGATGGGATCTCCCGGTTCTCGCGTTTGGAATCTCCACGCATGCACAGGTTCTCGGACTCCGCCGTGTTTTCGCACCTTGCCAATAACGGTACGCTCGATGTGGCCTTCTCCCTGACACAACAGGATCGGCACACGGAAGTGGTGATGTCGGAGCTCAATGGCTGGCCTGCGTTACCCTTCGCACGGACGCTCAAGACAGACCGATTACCCGATCCGCCCCTCCGCTGAAGGCCGAAGTAATTGGCTAAACTTTCTTCGTAAGATACTTGCATTCTCTATTCCAAACCGGTTTTATCCCGGCACACTGCGTCCCCTTTCTTCCCTTCCTCTGCTGGTTTTGAAGCGCCCATCAGTGGCTGGTTTTGAAGAGCCCAATGACATTCTCCGGTGGGTGATCGTCATTCCATTCATCCAAGAACCTACCGGCGTATTCGCCAAACACTTTCACAGGATCATCTCCGCTTTCCTTGCACTGTTCCTCGATAGCGTATGCCCACCCGCCTGCACATGAAAGTCCCTTGAGCTTAAACAACCAGTCACTGAATTGGCTGTGGAACGTCTCCTCCCGAACTATCGAGGCAAGTTGCGAAAAGGCGGTTGCATGTCCCTGCATGATCGCTTCCAATTCTCGAAGTGACTCAAAGTACATTTGGGGCCGCTTTAGTGCAGATTGCACAACCTCTCTGCATGCCTTTCGGTAGTCAGAAGCCGAAATCGATAACATCTCCGTACTCCCAAAGTTTCTTATATTCATCAACGGGCAAGCCATTTGGCCCTGTTAACGCATCGTACACGCGACCATTCGTTACCACTACTTCGTGGTGGAACCAGCGTGTAAGGGATCAAAAAGGGCAAAAAGGGGACATTGTACTTTAGTCGATAAGTAGATCAAAAAGGGCAAAAAGGGGACATTGTACTTTAGTCGATAAGTAGAATGTCCCCTTATTGCTTTCCAACCGCTTCCAAGGCGGGATGATCTACTCGACCCCGGCCACAGGGGCTCACGAAATCCACGGGGATATCCTCGGGAAGTGGGAGTCCCTGGGTTTCGAGCGGTCCTTCCTCGGATACCCGAAGACCGACGAAATCGACTTCCCCGAAGGTGGCCGAGTGAGCGCCTTCGAGCGCGGGACGATCTACTGGTGGCCCGACACTGGGGCCATTGAACTGAACGATGTCGTCGTCCATTACACCGGCCTCGTCTGTTTCAGCGAGACCGACAGCGACCAACTCTCCGACTCCGACGAGCCGTATGTCGTCTTAGGTGTGGTCGCCCCCACCGGCAGTTCAGCGACTCGCAGCAAGATCTACGAAGACGTGGACGGCGGCGAGAGCCGGCCTGACCTCCTTGAGGTCTACCGCGGCAAGCCCGGCGGACTGGCCTTCAGCGTCCTGCTGATGGAACACGACGAGGACGACCCGGACAAGTACAAGCGGCGATGCAATCCGCTGTGGGGGCGGCGTTCCTGGGCGTCACGCGGCGATCATGATCATCCCCGTGGTCGGGCCGGTTCTTGCCACCGTCGCCGGCCCGCTCCTCTCTGCGGTTGCGCCGACCGTCGGGGCCGAGCTCAACAACCTGCTTGACTTGGGCGACGACCGGATCGGCGAAACGACTCTCGCCATCTCCGCCAAGCAGATGGTCGTCCTCGCAGCTCGGACTCCGAACTCCGAGATCAAGGGCATCGGCTTCAAGCTGGAAACTCCGTTTCTCTCCGGGGGCGGTGCCTCGTACAAGGTGTACTTCGGCTTGGTTCCGGCATGATGTCCAGCACCTGATGGGTCCGTCTGGACGAGCACCTCCCCATGAGCTGTCCCCGTACAGGAGGAAAAAAAGAAAGAGAAAAAGAGAAAAAGGGGTCAGAAGAGAAAAAGGGGTCAGGTCTCAATTGCTCTTAATTGAGACCTGACCCTTGGTACGTCCTTGGTACGTGGCCCGAATGAGTTAAAAAACATAGGACCGAATCATCTGCCATATTGGGAAGTGTTGTTTCAATACTTTCACCCAAGGAGACAGTTGAAATGGTTAAAACCGGAAAAACGCGTACAAAGAAACCACGCAGTCGATCCCAGAAATTCAAAAAAGCTGTACTCGGCAGACCGCAAGGCGCTATCCAGAAGCGTATTCAAGCCGTCGGGCCGGAGAAGTTCGGCATCGTCGCCGTTGACTGTGCCAAAGCTCGATCGAAGTGGATGCTCACCGATTTCTATGGAAACATAATCAATTCACCAACGAACGTTGAACATGATCGCAGCAGCTTTCAGCTCGCCATGCTGACGCTCAAACAGGCCATTGAAAAGCATGACCTCCAAGACCTGATCGTCGCCGTAGAAATGACCGGCACGTATCACAAACCACCAATGCGCGCGTTCCGAAAAGCAGGCTATGAAACGCGACTTGTCCATCCGTTTGCATCGAGCTTCTATCGCCAGCCGGAACATGGTGACGACAAGACCGATGACAACGATCTGGACGCCATCTTTCGCGCGGCGGTGAATGGTTTTGGACTCATTGAAAAGCCAATCGATGCGATCCATCACCAGCTTCAGATTCTCGCCCGCCATCGACGCGATCTGGTGAAGAAGAGATCGAAACTGCAATGTCAGATTCGGCATCATCTCGAACAGGGACTGCCGGGATTCGGCGCTCTGTTCGGCAGTGATGACCTTTGGACTCAAGTCACGCCGGTGCCACTGCTGCAGGCGATTGCAAAGCATGGCGGCACGGGCGATGTTGTCAAACAAGCGGGGCAGAAAGGCGTCACAAAGTGGCTTGACGATGCGAAGATTCGCTTCCACAAAGCGACGATCGAACGAGTCATAGTGTGGGCCGCCAACGCCACGGAGCCCGATCCCATGGCCATCTTTCATACGCGAGTCTGGACGTCGCAACTTGACGACTGGACACAGAAAACCCAGCAAATTCACGCCATTGAACGCGATCCAACAGGTACTGGATGGTGAAGGCCGAGAAGTGGAAATCCGAAGGCCATAAGTCACAGGACATCCGTTGTCGCATCGCCAATCGCATGACGCCATCGTGTTCAAGATGGTGTCCGGTCGGCTGATCTATAAGCACCCGAGCCGCCTGGATCGCGGCTACGTGATGGACAAGCTGTTAGTGTTTCTTCGTGAGCACAACACGTCTCCGGCAATCATTGTGCGCGACCTGAAACATGCGGCCGATCAGCTTCCGAAGTCAAGCTTGATTGATGAAGGTACAAAGCTTCAGGAGGCCGCGTTGAAGGCACAACGAAGTCGCCGAAAAGAGCCTCAGGAACTCGGGACTTTGCTGGTGGCAGTGTTGGCTCGACTTGGCATTGCCGCAAAGGACGGTGACGCTTTAGAATCGACATAGCTCAGGGTTCTGAAGTTGTGAACGACAGCAGGCTCGATAACGTCGCTGACCCCATGGCCGTAGCAGTAAGCGTGTTGACTTCGTGTCCACGCGAGATGCGTAAGGTCGTTTCAAAAGCATGGCGCTCTGTCGAGAGTTGAACGTCGGATATAGCAGCTCAGGGCCCTGAGCGTTCTTCGCATGGCGTTTATCGCGTGCCGAATCCGCGCTGAGGTAGCTCTACGTAAACCAGGTTGGCGAGAACAACTCATCTATCCGTCAGAGATGAGCCAGCTGCGTTCACCGCTTCTTTTCCTCGAACCGTTTTTTTCAAACCGACAAATCGGTCGCGCTACCGGTGCGCGCTGTTGCTAAAATCATCGCTCCCATATAGCAGCTTTGATTTCTACTCAATGCCCGGGAACGCGGGCTCGATTACACCTGTACGACACAGATCGGCAGCTCCCCATCTCCTTCCCAGAACTGACAGCGACGTCCTGAAAGATTGGTACTCCGGGCGAAGTGTAAAAACTGTTCAATCCAGAGTCTCTCTTCCCGAAGTAATGCGGCAACGAAAGCATCATCGTCTAAGTCAGAATCGGCTAAGGCATTGTATTTTGCTAGCAAATCTTCGAAAACCACTTGACATCCAGCTTTTTCAATTCGCTCTGCGTTGGAGGTCGAAGCCGGAAAAAAAATCAAACGACCCGAATCAGGCCAGAGCTCAATGCGCAGATAGTCCCACTCGACTCCGAGATTTTTCGGGATCACGGTCGTTACTATGTGCTGACAGACATTTTCCATTGCACCGTCAATTGCTACCCCACGGGTGACTGTCGTCATCGTAAAATTATTCTTTAATTCTAGCCAGTCCATCATTCATCGCCTTGTGTCTTAGTGAAGCATGCTCGTGCTCCGTTCCAAGCCTGCTCGTAGTTGTTCAACGTAAGCTTGCAATGCCTTAGCTGCATCGCTATCGGAAATCCCTGGTGCCGCACTGAGAATCTCATTCAGTTTCTTTGTAATCGCAGCATTGTACCTGGGGTGTGAGCCCAAATGCTGTGTCAGGTCCAATCTAATGCCATTGTTTGCTCCGTTCATGTTGAATCCGCCGCGTGCAGCGCGTTGAACCAAATCGTGACTGCGAGAGTCGAACGGAACAATGTGGTGTGCTTGTCCGCCAGTGCCCGGAGTATTGCGACGAAGATGGCGTCTGGCGGTTTGAGAATCAACAGCAAGTTCGTCAACAAAGCTGAGAATACCGCTTGTAGCACAATTCGCGGCCCTTGCTGCACGTTTCGCGTCCTTTGCCTTATCCACCAAAGCACTGAGAATCGCAACAGCCTTGGTTACGCCGACCGATGCTGTTGCTTCGATCGCAACTTCTTGTTCGATCTCTGATATGAGTTCATTCGCCATACCGGCCGCTTGAGCCAGACCGGAGTGATTATTGCCTCCACCAGCCGTCATCCCATGGCCAACAGCCAACCCGGCCTGCAGCGTAGATGGCGCCTTGATGTCTTCACTGGAAATCCGGATGTAAAGTTCCGTTGCTGTCGCGGATGCTTCTGAAGTCGCATCGCAAACGAAGCCATAGTCCGAATCGATGTGGATCTTGCGTACCTTGGTCCATGACGACCAGACATCTTCCTCCATTACGACTGAATATCCCCAGCGATGCGCTCGGTCCAACAGGTAGACACCGTATGTGCCGTATCGTTCGACGTACGATGCCCAGACGTCATCCGGGATATCGGCAATGGAATTGACAGTGCCTCTGTGGTAGGACGGGCTCTGGAGCCATTGCTCGTAACTCGGAATCTCCGGAGTAATTGCGGAATTCTCGGGGTACAAATGGCTGAGTTCATCCAACCCACTCGGATCCACCGCATTCGGTGTTGAGTTGCCGACATAGCGGCTCAGATTCGCATCACCGGCTGCAAACCCAATCGGGTCTTCGCTGATGAAGCGTCCGAGTTGTGGGTCGAACCAGCGGGCTCGGTAGTAGATGAGGCCGGTGGCGGCGTCGGGTTCGCGGCCGGTGTAGCTGCGTTGGGGCGAGTATTGGTTGACGGTGCCGGTCCCCTGAAGGCCCGGCTGAGTGCCGTCGTTCGCGGTGGGCGTCGTGGGGTTATCG
>JBBJME010000308.1:0-7916 GCA_037719765.1 Planctomycetaceae bacterium | reverse complement strand
CATGTTCCCGCGTGAGGTCTTTCCCGTTCATCTTGTACGCAAGAAATACTTCCGGCCGCATCGCCTTGGCCAGCGGCAGGCTTCGTTCGAAAGCAATCGCTCCCGGCGATGTCGGCTCCTCAGAGATCTCTCCTGTGTCCGCACCTTGCAGGATGACTTCGATGGCTCCCTTTTTGACCCTGGCCATTTCCAGGACAGCCGCCAGAGGCACACCGGTCCATTCGGCGGTACCAACCGCACCCGATTCCCAGAGCAGTCCCCTCGCCTTCGGCACCAGTTGGGCTCGGCCGTTGCCCGCGCATTCCAGCAAGAGTGGCGCCGTTCTCGAGGGCAACTTGAGCAGGTCGGCGTACGAAAGGGTCAGCTCCCTCTCGACCTCGCCGTCCACCGTCAGTTGCCAGTCCATTGCGTCGATCACGGGCATTGGAAAGTGGGTGCGGACGAAGAACTGATTGATCGGCGTGATCAGGCCGTCAAGCGTCCGGAAGGGGCACTCAAGGTTGAGTGGCTCTTCCTCCCGGATGACCATGACGTTCGACAGACTTGTCATTATCAGCGACTCCAGAAGCACAGATACGCCGTCAGAAACAACCCGAGAATTGCGATGACCAGCGTTACGGTGACACCGAATGACCAAACCGACACTTGATAGCGTTCCGCACGGAGCAGTCGTCGAATATTCCGGACATGCTGAATCGCTGCCACGACATTGACCAATACCCCAAGGATGACCAGTGATCCGCCAATCCAGAGCGACAGCCCCGAACCTGGCCGTAGCGGAGCGCCATTGATCGCAGCAACCTCACGCAGGAACAGCCCGAACTTAGCAACGACGAAGCCGAAGCCCATCATGGCCAAGCTGGTCCGGACCCAAGCCAGCAGAGTCCGCTCAGCCGCCAGGACTATGCGCGGGTCGTGATTTTGGTCTGGTTGCATTTCGTTCCGCATCTTCCTTCGAGTTTCAAGCAGTCTGGTGGCACTTCAGCCTCCATTCGTTACAATCCCGGACGAACATGCGTCCGCCCACCGACTCCTTCCAACGGACGTTTACCGCACGGTGAATCGGTCGACGGCAACAAGCACGACAATCAGCACGGGTACAAAAATCAGCAGGAAGGCCGACAGCCGCATACCAAGGAGCTCCGGGAGCATGAGTTTTCCCCGGTCGCCCCACTTCATGACGGTCTTTCCGAGCCACGCGGAGCATTCTGCGAAGAGGTACGAGCCTGCCATCAGTCCCAACACTCCCGCGATCGCGTCCCAGTTTCCCTGGCCAAGCGCGGCGGCTCCTGTCCCCGGGCAGTATCCGAGCAGCGCAAAACCGACGCCGAAAAGAAGTCCGCCGATGATGTTCGCTGCATAGCGGGTGGGCTTGATGTGAAGCTTCACGAGCCCCATCGCATGCAGCGAAAAGACTCCGATGCTCCCCACTATGATTGCCGTGAGCATCACCTTGACGACCGTGAAATCTTCCAGTAGCAGTGCCCCAAGGAGGATGTGGTATTTCGCAACGCCGCCCTTTTGCAACAGGAATCCAAAAATCACACCGAAAAACGCGCCCAGCAGAAGTTGATTTGCAGAGAACTCCCTCTTCGCCGGTGAGTCTTTTTCAGGACCGCCCTTGTCGATTGGCGGCGAGGCAGCTGGTGCATTTGATTGCGTCGATGCGGTCATGAAGCGGTCTCCCAAGATTTGCAGGTATCAGACGCGAAACAACAGCAGCGCTGTCGCGATGCCACCGGCGAAAAAACAGATGACGGCGATCCAGGAACCGACCGAGAGCTGCATTGTGCCGCTGATTCCGTGTCCGCTGGTGCAGCCGCCAGCGAGTCGTGCTCCGAAGGCCATAAAAATGCCGCCGACGAGTGCTGCTCCAAGACGGAGCGTAAGGCTGCCTGCGCCGAAACGAGCGGCCCACAGCTCCGGCAGCCATTCGCCGGTCAGCTCATTTCCCTGCCAGGCGGCGAGAAACGCTCCGAGAATTGCGCCGAGCACGAGCATCACTTCCCAGTCCACCGCAGGCTTGTTGTCCTTGTAGAACTTCAACGAGTCGGTGTGTTTCGGAGCGACTGCTCTGCCAAGCAGTCCCGCCAGTCGCGCATAACCCGTCGAAGCGCCGAGCGGTTTGTCGGAAAAGTAAAACGTGAACATCGACAACACGCCGATCAGCCCGCCGACGAGATAGGGCGACCAGGCAGGGCCCGGATAGTCGCGAGGATGTGTGCCTGGTGTTACTGCCGACAAGAGCAGCGGGGATAATGCCGAAAGGCCGATGCTCATCAGTAGAATCGTTTTCATGACTTTCTCGCTCTCCTTATTTCTCGACCGGATACTTTGCATTCTGCCATGCCTGCCAGCTTCCGGGCACGTTATGTACTTCAAAGCCCTGGTTCTTCAGGATGCTTGCAGCGAGGCTGGCACGGTAGCCACTGTCGCAGTAGACGGCGACCGGCTTTTTCTTGCTCAGCTCAGATGATTTTTCCGGGACCTCCGGGAGGAAAATGTGTTTCGCGCCGGGGATGTGGCCCTTCTCCCATTCGTCGGGCGACCGCACATCGAGGATCTGCAGCTCGTTGGCCTGCTTTTTCACCTCATGCACCGTCATCTGATCCAGTTCACCAAGCGGGAATCCGGCATTGTCCCAGGCTTTCATTCCGCCGACGAGATACCCTGCAAACTTCGTATAGCCGGTGCGGAGAAAGAGAGGCACCACCTTCGCCACGGCATCATCGTGCTCAAGCACGAGCAGAATCGGCTTCTCCGGGTCGAGCATCCAACCAGCCCAGATCGAAAGCTCAGGCAGGCCGGCGATGTTGAGCGATCCCTCGATATGGCCGCCACCAAAAGCGAGCATCGAGCGCGTATCGATCACGACAGACTTCCCTTTACCGATTGCCTCTTTGAATGCTTTCGGAGGAAGGCCGGGAACGAGTGGCAGATTCCCGAGAACATCTGGACCTTTCGCATTCAGCTTCTTCATGCGTTTGTAGTACGTCGGCTCGGGAGGCGCGGACGAGAGGGCGAATTCCTTGAATTCGGCTTTGTCGGGGTATTGAAGAAACGGGTTGAATTGGCGCTCGTAGCCAATCGTGCTTACCAACCGATCGCCGATGTCCGCCCCGCAGGGAGAGCCGTGCCCGTGCGTCGGGTAAATGAGGATGTCATCACCGAGCGTAAGATAGAATTTGTACAGCGTGTCATGCAGTTTCTCGGCCAGCTTTTCGGCTTGGTTATCGCCCATCAAGTCGGGGCGGCCGGCGGAATTCACAAACAACGAGTCGCCGGTAAAGACTCCCCAGGGCTTCGGCGCACGCTTCTTTTCTGCCGCAACGTACGACATGTGCTCGGGAGTATGTCCGGGCGTGTGACGGGCAGTCAGCACAAGGTCTCCGAATTCAAAACTCGCGCCATCCTTGATTGCTTCATGATCGAAGCCATACTTCGCGCCGCCTGCAACGCTCACACAAATCTTCGCAGTTTTCACGCGTTCAGCGAGCTCTCGCGAACCGCTCACCAGATCTGCATGGATATGAGTTTCAAAGATATGGGTGATGGAGACCTTCCGCTTTTTTGCGAGCTCCAGATAGATCTCGACATCAGGCCGCGGATCGATGACCGCAGCGGTCCCGGTCTTGTCATCGCCGATCAGGTACGAGAGTTCGGCTATGCCATCGGTTTGAACGGTCTCTAGAATCAGTGACATGGCAATCGTTCCACAAAAAGAGACTTGTAATGTTCAGACGGATGGCAGCGTTGTCGGATTGAATGAACCTGTAGCACTGCAGTGACTCCTCACTTCGACTCCGGGCCCTTATGCTCCAACACAAAGGGTGCAGTGAACACCGATCCGCCTCGTTGAAACTGCCCCCACGCTTTGTAGATACCGGGTTTCGGAAAATGAGCCGCGAATTCAATGGCTCCATCGGGCGCCGTCTGGGCTTCGCTGAGCGGATGAGCGTGGACGTAGTCGCGACCATCTGCACTGATAATGACGAGATGGCCCATCGCTCCGAGATAGGGCTCCAAATCGGTGACTGCTTTGCCCGCCAGATCGACGAGATGAAATCGCACCGTTGTTTCGTGATCTCCCGGCATCATGGCGACATGAGCTTTCATCTGCCCCACTGTGACTTCGTCCGAAGTGTCAGGCACGAGTGCGACCGCGGGCTCATCATCACCGGCGATGACGAGTTCTGCGGTCGCCAGTCCGGGAGATTGTCCCTTTGGCTGGTGATCGGCGAACAGTCGATACGTTCCGGACTTTGGAAACACGTATTCCGCTGTCAGATTTCCGGCCGAGTCCACGTCCGGATGCAGGTGAGCAAATTCGTCCAGTCCGTCTCGGACAACAATCAAGTGGACGAGCTTCTCATGCATCACGTCGAACTGATTGATCGGCGTGTCGTCATCGCCCTGGATTTGTAAAGTCAGATTTATGGGTGATCCGGCTTTGGGCTCCTGTGGCTCTGCCTGCACTTTCAGAACACGCCGAATCACGGCACTCATGTTCATTTTCTCCTGGCTACCGGAGTCTCCGTGCGACGAATGACTGTCGTTCTTTGAAGTGGTCTTTTCGCCGTGCCCTTCATGAGTCACGGCAGGTTCATTCGTCGTTTGGGAATCTTCGTCTCGAGCTGTGCATCCGACGGTGAAGGCGATTAAGCCTGTTAGCATCCAAAGTCGCATAATGAAATCCATCGTTTTCAGAGCACTCGCATGAACGCAACGAGATCTGCTTTCTCATCCGCAGTCAGTTTGAGTTCCAGAATCAGGTTGAAAAACTCGACGGTATCGTCCAGCGTGAGCAGTCGACCATCGTGCCGATACGGCGGTGAATCTTTGATGCCTCGAAGCAGAAATGTCTTGATCGGCCCATCAGCCGACCCCATCCGCCCGTTGATCATCTGTGGCTTGAAGAACCGCTCGACCTGCAGATTGTGCATCAGGTTGTCGGTGTAATACGGAGGTTTATGGCAGGTGGCGCATACGCCCACTTGTCAACATCGACTCGCAGCAGCGACAGCAGCGGATCGTTAACGCCTTCCGGAAACCAGACTCGGAGATCTTCATGCCACAGTTCTTCGATCAGCTGCCGGTCCTGCACTAAAGTCGCCCGACCCGAGAGCGACACATAGATGGATTCCAAAGAGTTTTCGTAGGTCAGGTTGACCTGGCCCTCCTCTTCAACTTCACCACCTTGGCGGAGTCGGCCTTCGTGAAGAACCAAAGACCGCCATCGAAGTGCGGCTCCTGCGTGGCCATCGGGCGACTGCAGAGTGAACCGTCCTTACAAACGGTTGTCATCATTGCGATCCTGATGCCCCGGATGAGGTTTTCCAGATGATCGATATCTCGTGGGGAAGTCGTTAGCAGTGTCATCGTTTTTCATCCGTGGATGATTGCGGAGTCTGTTCGTTTTTCCCGCCACGGAGTGACGGTCCACACTGGCATTCGGTCTGCGAGCATCCAACAGAAAATGCACACCATGAGCGGTCGCCGACCAAAAGCTCACTCAAGAGCACTGCTCGTGAATAAGCGACTCTGATCAGTAGTTGGTGATCACTGAGTTTCCGAAGTGCGTGACTTCGGATGCTCCGTGTGTTTTTGCTATTTCTGCGGCGCTGTTGGCCATCTCTGATTCCATTGGTGCGGCAAAGACGATGAGATTGTTCTTTACGGCATCGAGGTATCGCTGAAGCATTTCGCCTTCCATATCGCCGAAGAAGTACTGAGAAACGTCGTCCTTCCACTTTTCAAGTTGCGCGATTCCAGAGAGTCCATCGAGCACCTCAATGTCACAGGCTCCCGGCGTCGCAAACGACTCGCAAAGGGCTTTAAGCTGGTGGCGATTCTGAACAATGCCCAAAAGTTTTCCGTACAGAGTTCGCTCAGGGTTCTGTTCAATGGTTTCGGTTTCCATGTTCATCTTTTGGTTCCTTTCTGAAGCCTTCACAGATAGTGCGTGCGTTTACTGATCACGATTTCCTGAATGGGCGTTGCCTTGATGCGACAACGCATCCGTTTAAAGTACCTGTGGGTTTCATAGTGTTCAATCCTTAGGAGTATTGGCTTGCCCGTTAAATGCTGCGGTTTAACCGGCCACCGCCATGTTCGGAAAAACAGGATACATCCAACCATCAGCCGGAACGCGCTAGCATCCGGTTTATGGCGCATTCGCTGCGAAAACCGATTGCTAACGCACTGCGGCTGACAGAACCATTGTGCTGTCCAGTCAACGGCCTCTGAAAGAGTTCATAAATGAAGCCGGGAGTCGTTGAATTTGCGACACCCGGCTATGTACAAACGAACATATGTCGACGCGATATCCAGTGAATTTACCGAGCGAAGTCGCCGTCTTTGACGATAGCTTCGATGCAGATCGCGGCCTTCTCGTCAGATTTTTTCGTGGTGACTCGAAGTTTTGTTCCGGCTTTCAGATCGGTGGCTTTGCAATCCTTCTTATCGCAGGTGACTTTCGTTTCATCCGTGATCGTGTGTGAGTGCTCTTTGCCGTCTTTGTCTGTCATGACTAACTTGCTGCTGGTCGCGCTAACGAATTTGCCTTCATGAGTGTTGGCAAACAAAGCGTTTTTGCTGATGGCTTCGACGTTGGTGGCCTCTTTGGCATCATCTGTCTTCGTCATGACACGAATCTTGAGGCCAGCTTTCAGGTCTTCCGCTTTGCAGTCTTTTCCATCCAGCGTCATCTTGGCGTTCTTCGCCAGCGTGTGAGTATGTTCCTTATCGTCTTTGCCCTTCATCACCAGTTCTGTACTGCTGATGCTGACGATGGTTCCGTCGTGCATTGCCTCTTTGTCATCCTCGACCGTAGACGCCACTGCGCTTCCTGCAAGGACAGCCAATGCAATCGCACCCATTGAGATTGTCTGATAGTTCATCATAATTACGTTTCCCTTACCGATTTTTGTAGATTGTCCGCGAAAGCAACGTGCTCCCGCCGTTCAATGGCTCTTCCAGCCAAAGAAGTCGATTGGCCAGATCTGTCAAGAATCCGCCAACAGAACCGATTCACGAAATCTTTTGACAGGGTGATGAAGCAATTGACTTTATAAGTTTGCCGTCAATCCAGCACGCTCAAACTTCTGTTCTCCGTTTGGAGTGAATTGCTGTTGAATAACCCTGATTTTCAATTCTTTTCGCATGCCGATTCTGTTGACGGATATCCTTGTCTAATTGAGCCCGGCGACCGGAACTGTCTCTGATCGCCTAGCTTGTAGCTTTAAATATGTCTTCGGTGAGTGCGGCTCGATTCTCATCGGACCACGCGGCGGCCTCCAAAGTTGGAGGTCACTGCGAACACTGCCGTCGATGCCCCAGCTCACTCACGCAAGCTGTCGAAATTGATGTACCCGCCGGAGTGTGCTTCCACCCGTTTTTTGCAGGGGCTGCGGACCTAACCGGACGCTAGCGTTCTGTTGATTTAGAACGTCTAGCAAAACAATCGCCGGACACTCCGTGGCCGATAGATCATCAGTGAATTACCGGCCACGGAGTGTACGGCGACTGTCAGCACCACGGATTTGTTTTCTCTTTGTTCTTCGTGTATTTACCCGCAGCTAACGCTTCGCGGCTCACTAAATCAACAGTCTTTCAGCGTTCCGGCTGATCAAACGGCTACTTGCTTGACGCCGGACTGACCGCCTCAACGTTGATGACGGATTCCGCCAGATCAGTCAGCTTCTTGTCTGCTGAGCCTTCTTCATCCAGAGTCGTCTGGAGCAAATCGGCCGCGTCATCGTGGCCAAGCAGACGCGCGAATGACTCGGTGCATCCAAATGACGCGGTGCAAAAGCGTTCCAAGCAGAAGAGTCCTGCACAGCGATCTAAAGTTCAACATGGTTCGTTCCCTCTAGGTGTTGCTACACGCAGCAGCACGCATCCTCGGTGGCGGTCAC
>JBBJME010000095.1:0-23864 GCA_037719765.1 Planctomycetaceae bacterium | reverse complement strand
GTGCCAGCACTGCGACAATTGGCAATCCCGACGCCCGAGCCTTCACGACGTTGTCAGCATCGGAGACGGCAAACAGAATCCGTTCCGCAGCCAGTTCGCGGATCACCAGTTGTGGCGCACCGGGTCCGCCGGGAACGAGTTCCACGTCCAGTTTTTCCGCGTCGTAAAGTCCCTGTGTCTTCGCGGCGATGAACCCACCGTGTTCCACTTCCGGATACCAGTTCAATGCCAGCTTGACGCTGACCTTCCCGTCCGCCGCTGGCTTCACGTTCGCCTGTTCCACGCAACCGCCACAGATTACGGCAACAAGAATCACAGCGTGAAGGCGATGCGAAATGGTCATGCATGAATCCAAAGTCAGAATTGCGACGTGTGCGACACGTGATTGTGAACTGCCAGCGATTCAGGTGCAAGCATCCGCTCGACGGGGACGATCTCCATCGTGGCGGGAACTCGCTTAAGTCCACGCCATTGGGGGCAGGCCCGGTAGCGGGGCGGGCGTGAACTCTCTAGAATCGCACTGGGAGTCCCGTCCCGTGTTGATGAGGACAATTGCGATCCGGAAAAAGGCAGATCGGTTCATGAACAGATTTGGTTCGGTCTCGATACATACTCCTGATCGTTCGTCCTGCTTCGTGTTGGGATGCTGGATCTTTCTTATCGCATCCGCATGCTGCCTTGCTCAGGAGCCTCCTGCAAACGTCAGGGCTCCTCAACGGTGGGCCGTGATCCTCGGGGGCCTGCCCGGCGATGCGGAGCATGCAGCTCCGTTTCGCAGGATGGCTGACACGATTCAGAAATGGCTCAGCGAGTCCCAGCAGATTCCGACAGAACAAATTCTGCGACTGCCGATAGAAGCAGCTGCAGAAGCAGCTGCAGAAGCAACTGCTGGTGAGGCATCTTCCACTCCGCCGACAGCGGAGGCTATTCGGACAATGTTCGCTGATTTGAACACAAAATTGCGGACAGATGATGCACTCTGGGTCTTTACACTTGGGCACGGGAATTACGACGGCCGACATGCGTGGTTCCATGTGGCAGGGAAGGATCTTTCCAGTGAGGACTTCGGAAAATGGCTGGCTGACGTGCCTTGTCGTGAGCAGGTGATCTGGCTGACTCATTCCGGTTCCGGCTGGTTCGTCAAACCACTCTCCCGCCCCGGTCGGATCGTTATTGCCGCTACCGCGGCGGATGATGAATCCAATGAGACTGAGTTTCCCTGGGCACTGGCAACTGTCGTCAAGTCCCCGGTTACGAGTCTCGACAGCGATCAGGACAAGGCCGTTTCCGTCGCCGAACTGTACGACGCCGTCGTGAACGAGGTCTCGCGCCGGTTCAAGCATGACGGTCGCCTTCCCACCGAGCACGCTCAACTCGACGACAATGGCGACGGGGCGGGTATAGAAGATCTCAACCAAACGAAGTCGGACGATCCGTCGGCTGCAGCACCTCAGGTCCCTCCGTCGAAAGTCGACGGCGACCTGGCGAGAACGACATTCATCCCGTATCCTGATGTTGAACCCGAAGCCAACGAACCGCCACCTGCCGAGTGAACCATGACAGAAACTCAAAAACCTTCCAAAGACCCCTCACCGGCCGCCGCAGAGGGTGATGCACAGACTGTTGCCCGTTTGCGGGAGGCCACAGAAAAGCTGAAAGCCGAGATTGCCAAAACGGTCGTGGGGCAGGACCGGGTCATCGACAGTCTGCTGATCGCGCTGCTGTGCCGCGGTCATGCATTGATGATCGGCGTCCCCGGACTTGGCAAGACGCTGATGGCGCGGACTCTGGCCAGAGCACTGGACATGGAGTATCGGCGAATTCAGTTCACGCCCGATCTGATGCCGTCTGACATCACAGGGACCGACATTATTATGGAGGATCCGGAGACAAACCGTCGCCGGCTGGAATTTCATCAGGGCCCGTTGTTCACCAACTTTCTGCTGGCCGACGAGATCAACCGGGCTCCTCCCAAAACACAGGCCGCGCTGTTGCAGGCCATGCAGGAGCAGGAGGTTTCGGTCGGACGGCAGACGTATTCTCTCACGCCGCCTTTTTTCGTTGTCGCCACGCAAAATCCAGTGGAGCAGGAAGGAACTTACCCGCTTCCCGAAGCACAGCTGGACCGCTTCATGCTGAACATTCCAGTGACCTATCCCACGCCGCAGGAAGAGGCAAAAATTGTCAGGAGCACCACGTCCAATGTATCCGTCGATCTTCATCCGATCCTGTCGGCTGCAGAGGTGATTCGATTGCAGGAACTGGTGCGTGGAGTACCCGTGGCCAACGACGTCGTCAATTATGCGGTCGCGATCTCCGGTTTTTCACGCCCTGAAGCGGTCGTCGGGAAAACGGGCACGGCGGACAAGCGGACGGCGGATGTGCATCGATTTATTCGCTATGGAGCGAGCCCGCGGGCATCTCAATACCTGATTCTCGGAGCCAAGGCTCGCGCAGTTCTGGACGGTCGGTTCCACGTCGACTTCGACGACGTCAAAGCGATGGCAACTCCCGTGCTCAGGCATCGTCTGATCCTGAATTTCCATGCGCGGGCTGAGGGAATTGACACGGACGAAATTATTCGCCGCATCCTGAGTCAGGTGCGAACCAAATGATTACTGCGCCCCCGGTCCCGATCCGTGAACTGGCCGACCCAAAGCTGATGGCTTCGGTCCAGGATCTGGAAGTTGTTGCGCGGTGGGTTGTCGAAGGGTTCGTGAATGGGCTGCATCGCAGCCCGTACGTCGGATTCTCGGTCGACTTCGCTTCCCACCGTGAATACATGGCAGGCGATGACCTGCGGCATCTCAACTGGAAGTTGTACGGACGCCACGATCGGTTGTACATCAAGCAGTACGATGCCGAAACCAACGTCGACCTGCATCTGGTTCTGGATATCAGCGGCTCGATGACGGTCGGTGATGAAGAGCAGCAAAAACTGCGATACGCGGTGCTGCTTTGCGCCAGCCTGGCCCATTTAGCAACTCGCCAGCGGGACGCGGTCGGATTGACGCTGTTTGCGGACAGCGTCGTCGAGCATTTTGAGGCTCGAAGTAAGTCCGACCATCTGCTCCAGCTGATGACTGCGCTGGCACAACCACGTTCCTGTCCATCAGCAAAGTCACCCCTTGTTCTGCATGAAGCGGCTGAACTGATGCCGCGACGAGGACTCGTGGTGCTGATCAGCGATCTGTACTACGAACCGTCAGAACTGCTCTCGGCGCTGGATCATTTTCGCCACTTCGGACACGACGTTCTGGTCTTCCAGGTGCTGGCTCCGCTGGAGCGGCAGATGCCCATCGAAGGGGCCGTCAAACTGGTCGATGCTGAAACCGGCGAGTCCCTGGAAACACTGGCGCATGAAATTCGGGAGAGTTATACGGCTGCAGTGGGCAGCTGGATCGACGAAATCCACACCGGCTGTCTGGCACGCGATATCGATCATGTGTGTTTGACGACCGATCGACCACTGGAGGTGGCGCTGATGGATTACTTTGTCAGGCGCGCTCAGTTGTATTGAGCCCTGAACAAGTGAGGTACCTTTGGAGTGCGGCGACTTGTCGCCGCTTTCTTTTAGATTCGTCGTGGCAATGTGGACGCAGGCGGGAATGAGAACTTTGTTCGAACGGTGTTTTCGGGTGAGATCACCAGGAACGATGGTCATCTTGCCATCCGGGATGGAACCGGGAATAGCAGCGTTTCTTGATGCTCCCGTACGCCGACTCAGGTGAAATATCTGAAACGCCCGAATCATCTGGCAAAACGCCAAATGCAGGACTACCATGTCGACTTGAACTCTCCACTCAGGACGTCCCTGGATTTTGGTCATGTCCACTGTATTCACCCTGCCAGAACCACTCGCCACCGAAGATCGCGGAGTTCCGCCGATCCACGTCCGGCTGAACGACTCCATTGAGACGATTATCGCCAACAATCCGGAATTGAAAGTTGAACGAACGGCGGATGGGGAGATCGTGTTCATGTCACCGACAGGAGGCGGCAGTGGAATCCGGAATTCGGAACTCAATCTTCAGCTGGCGCTGTGGGCGAAATCAAACGGCGGTGTGGTCTTCGACTCCTCGACCCTTTTTCGACTGCCCAACGGTGCACTTCGTTCGCCGGATGCCTCCTGGATTCAGACAGCACGATGGCAGGCGCTGACAGCCGATCAGCGAGAAGGGTTTCCGCCAATTGCGCCGGATCTGGTGATCGAACTGCGTTCTCGAACCGATCGTCTGATCGATCAACAGGACAAAATGCAGGAATATGTCTCCTATGGGGTTCGACTGGGCTGGCTGATTGATCCGCTGTTGAAACAGGTTCATGTCTACAAACCGGGCGAACACCCGGTTATCCTGAGTGACTCAGCATCTGTGTCCGATGAGTCCTTACTCCCGGGGTTTGTTCTCGACCTGAACCGACTTTTTGCCACTTGAGCTGCACCTGTTCAGGCTGCGGTGAACACCCGACCCCTGATCTGGCATGTGCGAGCGGAGCGGCGTCAGACCGCCGGTAACAATGCGATTTGTTCGCAACAGTCGCAGAGTACCAGCAAGCTGACGCATGCCGCTCGCCAATGCAGGAAATTGTTGTCATGCTGTATAAAGTTCATCAACACTGAGGCAGGCCAATGCAGGGGCTGAATTTCATTCATGCCGGGTTCCTCGCAGCGGGGCTGGCGGTGGCGTTGCCCATCGTCATTCATCTGCTGTTTCGCCAGCGCACGCGCACCGTGACGATTGGCTCGGTGCGGTTCCTGCATCAGGTGGTGCGGGAACATCGCCGTCGGCGACGAGTGCGGCAGTGGCTGTTGCTGTCGCTGCGGATGCTGGCTGTGCTGCTGCTGGTACTTCTGTTTTCCCGACCGTATTGGGATCAGTCTCACCTCCGCGGCCTGGAGCAGGAGATCGTGTTGCTGCTGGATCGCTCAGCCAGTATGCAGGCCCGGGATTCCCGCGGAGAATCATCCTTTGACCGGGCGCTTGTGGAAGCGAAGGACGAATTGTCGCAGCTTGACGAAAATGTCCTTGTGCATGTCGCTGCCTTCGATGCGACGGGCGTTCTGGAGTCTCCGGTCGAACAGCTGGCACAGTCGACTCCGACGGAAGCGGCCACCGACTTCGGCCTGGCGTTTTCGTGGGCTCGTGACATCCTTGCAGCTTCGAATCGGGCGACTCGGCGAATTGTGCTGGTGACAGACCTGCAGCAAACCGGACTCCCGCGAACCCCGCTTGACCAGCTTCCGGAGGGCATCGAGCTCATCGTCCGCGACGCAGGAGATCCCTTGCCGCGCAATGTGGCCATTGAGCTGGCTGAGGCCACTCGTACGGAAATTCGTCCCGATCGCACGGTCGCGGTGCGAGTCGTTCTGAGAAACCACGGTCCCCTTCCCGTACGAAATCTGAAAGCCACATGCGAAGTGGAGAATGGTCAGAAGCTCGCTTCAGCGTGGATCGTCAGACAGACATCCCTGGCCACGGCAATGCGGTGCTTGAGTTTCCACTGGCGATCCAGAATGACGGCTTGTACAGGGGACGCGTCACGATCAGCGCAGAGGATGCGCTGGCACTTGATAATACGCGGTGGGTTGCCTTCGAAGCCCGCCACCCCGATCGCGTGCTGCTGGTCGATGGACAGGAGGGCCGTTCCATCTTCAGCAACGAGACATATTTTCTCGAAACCGCTCTGCGCCTGCAGACGGAAGAAACACGTGGACAGACTCGTTCGTTCGAAGCAGACAGGATCGTCTGGGAATCGGGCAGGGGATTTCCGCGGCTGGATGGCTTTCGAGCTGTCGTCCTCGCCAACGTGCGGCGTCTTTCCAGCGAGGATGGACAGCGAATGGAGACCTGGATCCGCGACGGCGGAAGTCTGCTGATCTTCGCCGGAGATCAGGTCGATTCTGAGTCGCTCGCCGCGCTTCAGGAACGCGGTCTGTTGCCGGGACCTGTCTCGGAGGCCCCAATTGAAGGTCGACTGCGCGTGGATCGATGGGATTCGAAACATCCGGCGCTGTCCTGCTTCAGCGACCCTCAACAGGGAGACCTGAGGCGTGTTGAGTTCCAGACCCTGTTGCCGCTGAAGGGGCTTGAAGCGGATTCCCGCGAGCTCCTTGGTTCAGGGGATCGAATCGTTGCGGCGGAACGGCAGGTCGGCAAAGGACGATGCCTGTATTTTGGCAGCTCCGCCGATCGTGACTGGACCGAGTTGCCACGAACCCCGATGTACGTTCCTCTCATGCGACAGATCCTCGCATATCTCACGGATCAACTTGCTGAGCGTTCCGCCGTGACCAGTCAGCTTGTCAGCAAGCCACAGGAAAAGGCCGGGATTGTTCCTGCTGAGGATGCCGAAGGACGCTGGCTGGTCACAAACATGGATCCTCGTGAGTCCGCTCTGGAGCGAATCACTCCCGAAGCGTTGCAGACACTGGCTGGCGCGGCACCGACAAAGCCTCCCGACAAAAAGTCAGCCGCGGCGGGATTGACGCTGCCCGCTGACTCAATGCGTCCGGATGAAATGTGGACAATCATAACCTGGCTGCTGTTCGCCGTGCTGGCAGCGGAAATGCTGCTCGCTGGACGGATCCATGCATAGTTTTGGAACGCCACTCCAGGAATTCAAAAGTAGATCCTGCCTGCCGGGCAGGATTTCGCGGCCCCGCCGCGACCAGCGACCATTCGAGTTGGCAAGAACGACATCGCGACGACGTGGATTGCGTTATCGCACCCCATCCGTTCGAGCTTCGCTCGAAAGTTCATTCCGGCAGAATGGACTTACTCCAGCAGACCACTGACAGAATCAACTGTTCCACGACCGGAAAAGCGGTTATCCTGCGTCCTGACGACTGGCCGTTGTCCGTGATGATTTGAGAGGATGAGCCTATGTCCATAATTACGCCTCCGACAATGAATTCCGCAATCGCTCCCGCGACAAACAGTGGAGCTGCAGTTCGTGCAGTGCAGGACCGACTTCGCCTGACGCAGCGGCGACTCATCAGTCACAGAATCGCAATTGGACTTTTTTTGATCATCGTACTGGGTGCCTTTTGTCTGGCGGTGAGTGCAACGGTCGACTGGTACTTCGAGCTGGCGACGGTCTGGCGGGCCGTATGGATCGCAGGCGTCGCAGTGATGGTTGCCGTTGCGAGTGCCATAGGATCGAAGCGGTGGATCATGGCTTACACGCTTTCCGATACCGCGGTGGACGCCGAAAGTCGATTGTCTCAGTTTGGACAGCGACTGCGAACAATGCTCGACTACGAACAGCGAGTCCCGCAGCCCGCGGCCGCCTCACCTTCGCTCCTTAGCTCGCTGCACCATGAGACGTTCAGGATGGCAGAGCAGACAGAATGGGGCACTGTCGTCGACGCGCGGCCATTGCTCAAAATTCTGCTGCTTGTATTCACCGTAGCATCTGCCTGGCTGGCCGCACTAATCATGCTGCCGGAATTCAGGATTTCTGCCGCCCGCGCACTGCTGCTTCCTTTCGAATACACCACGGTCAGTTACGTGCCGGAGAATTCAACCATTCGGCCTGGTGAATCGGTGACCGTCATCGCGACTGTCTCCGGACGGCCCGTCTCTTCAGCTCAATTACAGTATCGACCGGGTGGTTCACAGGCGGAATGGGTGATCGTTGACCTCGTTCCGGCAGACGCCCAGGAAAGTGACAGCATCGAAGAATCGACAGCCCCGCCACTTCACGGAAATCTTTCGGCGGTGCTGAGCGACCTCAGACAGGACATCGAGTTTGAAGTGCTGGCCGGACCGCGCTCATTACCCAGAGGATTCATCCGTGTCCTGCAGCCTCTGACGCTGGAGAAGTCAGAGGCCCGCATCGTTCCGCCATCGTATACCGGTCGCCCTGAAGAAACTCTGACGACGCTCGACCTGAAGGTCCTGGAAGGTTCAAGCGTGGAACTGAAACTGGAATTCAACCGCCCTGCTGCTGAAGTCAGTCTGACACGGCAGGAACGTGCGTCAGATTTGAAGCCGCAGGGCAACAGCGGAGGGTCGGGGAACGATTCTCTAAACGCCACGACCGGGCCGGATTCCGCTTGGATTCCGCTTCAGTTCCATGACAACATCGCACTGGGAACGCTGACGGATCTGCGAAAGAATGTGTCGTTTACCCTGTCGGCCCATACGGTAGGACGGCATGTCACTGGATTCGCAACAGATCAATATTCGCGTCCAGCCGGATCTCAAGCCGCGGGTGCAGTTCATCGAGCCGCCCGAAGAACTGATCGTCACGGCGACCACGGAAGTGCCGATGATCGTCGAGGCCGGTGATGACCTGGGACTGCACAAAGTCGGCGTAATGTTTCAGATTGGCAGTGGTCCGATCCAGACCCTGCTGGAACAGGACGCTGGTGGATCAACAGACGTCTTTCGTCTAGCAACGTTGATGATGCTGGAAGAGCATCGGCTGACGATTCAGGACGCTGTCACCTATTATGCTTTTGCTGAAGACAACTACTTCGACCAGCCACGCCGAACAACAACTCCGCTGCGGTTCATAGACATCCGACCCTATAAAATGGAGTTTCAGGTCGTCGACTCGGACGGAGGCGGAGAGTCGTGCGACTGCAGTTCGGTCACACTGGAAGAACTCATTTCACGGCAGCGACAGGCTCTGTCACAGGCATTTCAGTCCAGCCAGCAGCCAACGGCAAAAGAAACGATCTCACGCCTGGTTGAAGGCCAGGAAGAGATTCTGGATGCGACGTTTGAGTTTTCAGCAGGCATGGCCGAGCGAGGCGCCGAAGTGCCATCGCTCGATGAAGCCATTCTGCATATGGACACTGCAATCGACGCACTCAACGCCCAGGACCTGACGAACACAGTCGCAGCCGAGCAGCTGGCTCTGGCGGCATTAATCCGTGCAAGGGAAAATTTTCGCACGATGCTGAAGCAATCCAACAGTCAGTCGGCCAGTACTCAGCGGAAATTTGACCGCCAGATGCGACAGAAGCTGCGCATGCCAAAGAAGAAACAGTCGGACCAGCAGGAGCAGTTGGCCCAGACACGGCAGAAACTGGAAGACCTTGCCAAACGTGAACGCGAATGGTCAAAACAGGCCCAACAGTGCTGCAACAGTTCTGCGAGTTCGTCGGCCAAGCCGTCCCAGTCCAAACCGTCCCAGTCATCACCAGCTGAGACGAATCCTTCTGAATCGAATCCTTCTGAGACGAACCCGTCTGATCCCAGCGAATCGCCTGCTGAGACGCCGCAGTCTCAGGGGGCCGAGTCGCCTCAGGACTCTGGACAGCAATCGAAATCGCCTCCGGACAAAGATGGCACGTCGCCGTCACCAGCCGAAGTCGCCGAGGCTCAGGAAAAGCTGCAGGCAGAGCTGGCCGAGATTCAGAAACAACTCGAAAAGCTGAACGCGGCCGGTCAGGCCGCCCGTGATCAGGCACAGCAGGCGGCCGAGTCGATGCAGCAGGGACTGGCAGGGCTGAAGCAGGATGATGGAAACTCAGCCGCCCGAGAAGGGGAACGGTCCGCCGATCAGTTGGAACAGCTGTCCGCCCATCTGGCCGCAATGAATGCCCGCGACTTTGGACAACGACTGGATGAGGCGCAGAAAGTCGCACAGCAGCTCGCCAGTCACCAGCAGGCACTCGACCAGCACTTGCGAGACGAGGCAGTATCCGGCGATGGCAAGCGACCGTCGGGACAGGAGCCCGGTCAGCAACCGGGGGATGCCGGCAAGACTTCGGAACGCTCCGATAGCGAAGAATCAGGCGACGGAAGTGGCTCTCAGAAAGCAGACCGTGTAGTCGTCAAGGGTCTGGCTCGCGATCAGCAGGCACTGGCCACGCAAACGAAAATGCTGGCCGAAGTGCTCGATGGCCTCGAACGAGATTCAACCGGCGAAGCTGGCAGCGTCCAGCAGATGCTGCGCCAGGCTCAGGCCGAAAATCCGCCACGCGACATTGCCGCTGGAATGAATCAGACTGCCGACGATCTGCAGGCACAGCGGATCGCAGCCGCTGGTCGAGGGGCTGCTGAGGCTCTCCAGCGTCTACAGGAATTGAGCAAGTCACTCGGCGCGGCTCGCGGAGAACTGGCTCAGCCGCAATTGAAGGAGCTGCTGGCACTCGAAGAACAACTCGCCCAGCTGCAGGAACAGATGAAGCGGGCTCAGAGCAAGGGAGACGACTCGGCAGCAGCGGCTGGCCAGAAATGGCAGCAGCTGGAAGCCCGACTGGACAAACTGGCAACCGCCGACCAGCGCCTCACCGAAGCCCTGCGTCAGCTCCGGGAAGGTCCGCAGGAAAAGAAGACCGACGCCGAGGGTGAAGTTCCGAAGGAAGGCCAGCCAGACTCGACGACCAGCGGCACTGGGCCGCCGAAGCCGGGTTCTCAACTGCAACCGGCACCGTTTGTGGAATCGGACGGGCAGCCGACGCCGGAAGGTTTCTACTCCTGGCTCGAACTGGGAGATTTCTCCGGGATGCGCGAAGTGTCCAAAGCTCTGCAGACCAGAATTCAGGAGGCCATCCTGGCAGGCGCATTGATGGATGCCGACCAACCGGTGCCGCCAGCCTACAAGGAACTGGTCGAAAAGTACTACCGGGCTCTTTCCGATGACCTGAGGTAGGTGGTTCGATGCGCGAATGGTCGAGCCCCTACCCCGCCTGGGTCTACCTGATCCTGGCAGCGGGCTGCATTGTCCTGATCGGCATGGCGCGCTGGACGGCGATTTCCAGTCGTTTGCGGCGATGGTCGCTGTTTGTGCCGCGACTGATCGTGCTGGCCCTGTTGTTTGGAGTCCTGCTGAATCCCGTCGAGCGGCGCGAGCATCGTCTGCCGGATCAGCCGGCACAAGTGCAGTTCCTGGTCGACTCTTCGCGCAGCATGGCTCTGGAGCAACCGCAAAGTCGTTCGCTGCAGGTTCAGCAGGCGATCCAGAATGTGAATTCGCAGCTGCAGCAACAGGCAAATCATCCGCAGGTGCAGCTGTTTCGATTTGGGCAGCAGTTGTCGTCCGCCGCGGATTTGTCCCAGCTTCAGCCGATTGACAACGTGACACGGCTGGCCGAGGCGCTGGAACAATTGCCGTCGCGATTCTCGCGCGAATTGCCGCGAGGGGTCGTCGTTTTTTCCGATGGTGTTGTGGACGATTCCGAGCGACTGGAGGAGGTTGCCGCCGCCTTTCGTGATATCGAAGTGCCCATCCATGTCTACCCCATCGGCGACTCGCAGCTGCGGGGAGATGTGGCGATCGATGAACTGGTGGTTCCGCCGCGAGTCGATGCCGGAGTGAAAGCTCCCATTCGCGGTATCGTCCGGGGCACCGGTTACGGTGGCGAACGGGTCGTACTGCAGGTACGTGCCGCGGATCGCCCGCAATTACCGCCACTGGCGACGCTGCCCGTGACGCTCAGCGAAATGCCTCAGCCGTTTGAACTGATCGTCGAAGCCAATCCGGAATGTGGTGAACTCGTTCTGGAAGTGCCTTCCCTGGAAGGTGAAGTCTCGGACGAAAATAACCGCGTGCCGTTCCAGCTTTCGAAGGCCACGCGCAAACTGAAAGTGCTCTACATGGAGGGAACCGGGGCATCAGAATTTCGCTGGGTCCGGGACGCTCTGACCGAAGACAAGGACATTGAATGCGTTTCACTGGTGGCTGACCAGCAATACGTCCAGCGTCCTCGGCTGCTGCGAGTGGATGACGCCTATCGCGGATTCCCGGCGACGCGCGAAGAACTTTTGCAGTTTGACTGCGTCATCTGCAGCGACATTTCCATCGGCGCGTTCACTCGGGAGCAGCTCGACTGGACCGTGGAACTTGTCGACAAACAGGGCGGCGGTTTTATGATGGTGGGAGGCATCACCAGCTTCGGGGCCGGAGGCTGGGACCAGACCGTGTGGGACCAGCTGATTCCAGTCGACATGACCGGTGGCCGGATTGGCCGTGGCTGGCTCTATCACAACTTCAACGTGAAAATTCCTGAAGAGGCTTTGACGCATCCGATTTGGAAAATCGTCGAAGATCCTGCGCAGAACCGTCGCGTGCTTGAGGCGATGCCTCGGTTTTTCGGCACCAACTACATGCAGCGACTCAAGCCAGCCGCCACGATCCTTGCCGTGTCAGCGACGCCGATTCCTCAGGCCGGCATTATGCCGATATTTGCCTGCCAGTCGTACGGCCGCGGACGCACGTTTGCATTCGCACCGGACACGACGGCCGACTGGGGCCGCGACTTTGAGTCGCAGTGGGGTGAAGGTGACAATCGCTACTTTCGCCGCTTCTGGCGGAATGCGGTTCGCTGGCTGACGGAGAACTCGCTGTCCGGCAACAGGCGGCTGCAGATCGAAACCGACCGCGTGATCTATCGCGCCGGGCAGCCGATTCAAATCACTGCCCGCGCCTTCGACGAGCAGCTCAGGGAAACAATCGACTATCAGATTGCGGCGCAGGCGAAATCGAACGCCACCGGAACGCCTGCACCCATCACGATGTCCACACCCCTCGTGCCAACTCCTCAGGGGACTTCCTACACCGGGGAACTTGACTCACTGACTTTGACCTCGACGACCGACGCAGATGCTTCCGCGGTCCTTTCTTCCCATGAGATTGAAGTCATTGCCACCGACAACGGGAAGGAAGTCTCACGTTCAACAACCCGCGTGATGGTCCTCCCGGACCTTCATGAGCTGGTTCAGCCGCGTGCCAAGTCCGATGTGCTGGAACACCTTGCTTCCGCAACCGGAGGAACAACACTCCGCGGCCCTGCTGAACTTGCGTCGCTTCTCCGGAACATGCGAGCCACGCCCGGCGATTCGGTCATCAGCCGCCAGCCGCTTTGGGACAGTCCATGGCTCGCGATCCTGATCATCACCCTGCTCGCCGTCGAATGGGCCCTCCGCCGCCTGTCTGGTTATGGATAAAAAAGTGGACGTCCGGGACATGAACGTCTGTGGTGCTCGCATCGCCGTGTCCCGGGAGACAATGCATACGGCCTACAAATCGCCGGTCAGCCGCTTGCTCTCCGTCAATCTGGCGATCAGTCCCAGAGTCGCGAGGGCATCGTGAATGGATTCCGTCGATCTGCGGGCTCCGCTTCGGGCGGCGTCGGTGAGCCAGAAACGCTCGGAGACGGCATCGGCATGAGCCGTGACATGCGAGGACTGCGTGTGCATCGCGCGATTTAATGCCAATGCCAGACGTTCAGAATTCACCGGTTGGTCGTAGGCATTGAGCACATGAAACTGACGATCGTCCTCAGGGATCGTCATGGCCACTGCGACATGCGGCGTGACAGCGGATTCATGCGTGCCGCGACAGATGATTTCCAGACCTGTTGCGTGTGAGATCCAGGCCAGACGTTGCATCAGCAGGACGTCGTCGGTTCGCACAAGGATCCTCAGACCGGACTGCTTTGGATACCACCGCAGCAGCCAGTCTCGATAGCGATCTTCAAAACTCAGGACGTTGTGCGATCCTGATTGCCGGGTCAATCGGCGAGCCCAGCGAGCTCGTGTCTGGATATCGGGCAGGCGAAGTTTCAGAAATGGTGCGTCGTCGGAGGTGACGTGTTCCAGTTGCACACCGAAGTCCTTCCAGACGACCGGGACGGCCTCGCCGCGCCGATCGAAAACATCCACTCCAGCCCAGGCATTCGGCGTTCCCGCGCCGGTGACCAGAATCGCTCCGCAGCTCTCGTGAAAACATCGAGCCGCTTCCTGAATCGACGCCGCCGTACAACGACCGATGTCTATCACCGGCATCCCGAATTCCCGGCTGGCCGCGACAACTCCTGTCGCCAGATCAACAGAAGCACTGCGTCCGTCGTAACCGACAATCACGGGCGCGACGGCCTGAAACGTGGCGGCCGGTGTCTCAGGCGGCGTCACAACAGATTGTCCCAGTCGAGTTCCGCGCGGGGATCGCCTGGCCTCGGCGTCCAAATCGTCCTGCACAGATTGCTCATGCAGACACGCACTGAAGATCCGAGTCAGATCAGCGGCGGTCCGGCGATCCAGATCGTTAATGTATTGGCCTCGGATACCAAACTCCGTCCGCCGAATTCCATCGACGCGGTGACTGCGAATGCGTTCGGTTTCGAGCACAGTGCGTGCGGCCAGTCCTTCCGAATCAAATCGCCATTCGCACTGATCGCAGCCGGGCCATGCGGCATTCAGTCGAGCCAGATGAATCGCACGCGAAACGGCGCTGGCACTTCCCGGACAGACGAACGGTGATCCGGACACAGGTTCCAGCTGATCCAGCAGCTCATGTGAAGTTGTGCGAAATGGTTCAATGGGCATTGGAGTTCTTAACGCTGGTAGATCGGCAAATAACCGTATTCAATCGCCAGTGCCAGGACAGACAAGGAGGTCGAATACACTTTGCCAGCCTGGCGTTCGGTGCCATCTTCGGGGTTCCAGTAACCGGTGGGATTCTGCAGGTCCAGGATGGTGCGATAGAATGCTTCCCGCGACTGACGCCATTCGTCGCCGCCGACTTTGAACATGCCGACGGTACAATAATACGCGCCGTAGTAAAAATACTGCTCGCCCTTCGTGAGTGGTCGCGACAGAATCAGGTTGGCCGCCGCAAGCGTTTCTTCGGTCCGATGCTCTCCACAGACTTCCAGCGCCACGATGCCGGTTCCTGATCGAGTCACAGAACTGCCGTGACCGACCATGTAACCAAAGCCGCCATCGTGTTTTACATGCGGACGTCGATGTAGGCGATCGCTCGATCGATGTTTTCCGCCGGGACGTCGCAGCCGATATCTTTGGCGGCTCGCAGAGCCAGCAATTGCCACGCCGTGACGCTCAAGTCTGAGTCACCGCTGGTGGGCTGATAGCGCCAGCCACCATCGTGCTCAGCTGACTTCGGATGATTCTGAGCGTCGATGATCAGCTTGACGGCCCTCTGCAGCGCTTCACGGCACTTTTCGGATTGAGTCGGATCAACCATGCCGGAGATTTCGGCCAGCATGAGCGTTGCGATGCCGTGACTGTACATCGGCCCGTGGCTGCGTTCTTTGCCCACCAACAGGCCATTGGTATGCTGCTGAGACAACAACCAGCCGACTCCGCGGGTCATATGGTGTCCATACGGGCCTTCTTCCGGAACATGTCCGCCTGCCAGAAACGACATGATTGCCAGCGCGGTGGTGGCAGTGGATTCGCCGAAATCACTGGTGGTCCATGCGCCGGACACCTGCTGTTCCGACGCCAGCCATGACAGCGCGCGACGAATGGATGCGTCCAGCTTTTGATTCAGCTCAGCGTTTTCATCGGCGGAAAATGCAATTGTCGGAACAAGTCCGGCAGCTGCAAGCCCGCCAAGTGTGTCAGCCAGAAAGCCCCGTCGTGAGGCAGAACGCTGGCCGACGCGAGCAGCAGGGTGAAATGGTTTCATGGGTGCGTACCGCCAAACAGAAGAGGCCCGGAGATGTCTCCGGGCCTCGTTATTTAACCAGAATCTGTCGTCAACCGCTATCGGAATCCCTATGCGTATTCGCGGTTCTTTTCCAGACCGGGCAGTGGGATCGGGTACTTGCCTTCTTCGTCGGCCTGAAGCGGTGACATCGATTCCATCGTGAGTTTTTCGATGTCCGGAGCAAATTCGTGCTCGCAGTTCATCATTTGCTCCAGCGTCATTTCCTGTCCGGTATGAGCGGCCATGCGGCCCATGGACGTCACGATGCTGGCCATGCAGCCACGTTCGACTTCGTTGTACTTTTCGTTCTTGCGGATGGCAGCGATCAGATGCTTCCATTCGTCTTCGTAGGGATTGTTCTTTTCCGGCTGCGGAAACTGCCACGCGATGTTGGCATCATCTTCCCTGTGCCCCTTGTAGATGCGTGCTCGCGATGGCCAGTGCGATGCGGAGGAAATCACGCCCAGGCCTTTCGTGCCATGCGCGTAGCTCGCAAATTCCTGATAGCAGCCTGGAATGGTGCGACCGTTGACGAACAGTTTTGTGCCGTCGTCAAACGTGTATTCCATCGAATACGTGTCGAAATTCTGATCGACGTTGTCGCCGCGATAGTGACGTCCGCCGCTGGCTTTGCAGCTGACCGGCCATGAATTCTTCATCCAGCAGGATTCATCAATGTTGTGAATGAGAAAGTCACTGACCGCTCCGCCACTCAGCCAGAGAAATCCGTGGAAGCGACTGATCTGGTACAGCAGTTCACTGGCACCTTCCGGCTTGGGTCCGGTTGCTGCAGTGCCGGTTGGACCAGCCATGCGATAAGCACGCATCATGGTGATGTCGCCGATTTCGCCGCTTTGAATCCGGTCGAACAGTTCGCGGCGGGCTTCGCAGTGACGGCACATCAGACCGACCGCAACCTTCAGATCTTTCGCAATCGCCTTGTCATTCAATGCCAGCATTCGACGTGTTGTCGGCCCGTCGACGGTGACAGGCTTCTCCATAAACACGTTGAGGCCTTTTTCGATGGCATACGTGTAATGCACCCAGCGAAATGCCGGAGGAGTTGTCAGAATCACGACGTCGCCGGGTTTCAGGCAGTCCATCGCTTTCTTGTAGCCGTCGAAACCGACGAAACGACGATCTTCGGGCACGTCCAGCTTGCCATCGCTCGCGTGCGACTTGTTCAAATTCTCGTGACTGGCTGTCAGGTTCTTGTCGAACACGTCGGCCATGGCGATGAGCTTGATAGGTCCATTGTCCACTGACAATGCGTTGCCGGCAGCGCCCGTCCCGCGACCACCGCAGCCGACGAGGGCGATCTGAATTGTGCTGTCCTGTGCGGCATACATTCCCGATGCCGCTCCGCTGAGCAGCGTGGTGGCTGCCGCTGCGGCTGTGGATGATTTGAGAAAGCTTCGTCGTGAGGCTTCGGAGAAGTTGGTCGTCATACAATGGCTCCGGTACTGATCTTGGAGGGAAAACGTTTAACCTGCAACCTGCAGACTTGAACGAAAAAACAGGCCGCGCTGATCACTCAGCACGAACACCTGAGGCAGGTCTGCGATATTATTGCGTAGAACGCACGCCAAAGGAAACGATTTGGCAGAATGACTATACTTCAGGCTGTCACGTTCGAACCGTTTCGCGGGACAGGCTTCCAGCCAGCCGGATTCGTTTAAAAACATGCCATTTGGAAATGCCTGGCTGGGCGCCAGCGTCACAATTATGTTTCCGCTGCCACTGTCCGACTTCGAATACTACATGCTGGTCGATGATCGACCGTCGCATCCGATGGTCTTCGTCATGGCCGCACAACTGTCAGGTGCGTTTCAACAGTCCGCATTGCAGCAGGCTCTGGAGGAACTCATTCAATGCCATCCTTTTCTGAATTGTTGCGTCACGGAAATCCCGGGCCGAGGCTGGTGCTGGCAGCCACTGACAATTCTGGCATCAACAGCGCCCCCTGCGGGACGTCTGGACTGGAAGGACGGCGATGAAGCGTCTGTCTCGGGATTTGTGCCGCAGGTGCGTTCGATTGATCTGACGTCCGAAGCCGGATTGCAGGTTGTTGTGCGAGCCTCACCGAATCAGGCGCGACTGATTCTCTACATTCATCACGTCTGCTGCGACGGTATCGGTGGCATTCAGATTCTTGGCGAATTGCTGGCGCGCTATGGTCAGAAAACAGCATCGGCTGATGCGAAGCGACCCGCGTTTGACGAACCACGGAAGGAGTTGCTGCTCGAACGAGAGAACTACGATTCCAGTGATGCGACAGTTGAACGGCAGAAGAAATCGCTCAAGAAAACCGTTGGGAAAATCTCCCGCCTGTTGTTACGAAAACCGGTGACGCTGGCTCCTTCCGTCGTTTCTGTTGCGCTGCCTTCCGCCGCAGCGAAGACATCAGCACCAGCCATTCTGGAAGCCGTCATTCCCAAAGCCTCCCATCGAAATCTCCGAGACGTGGCAGCCGCGCACGACGTTTCAATCAACGATCTGTTCATTGGCCAGTTTCTGCTGCACATTCGTCGCTGGAATTCCAGGACAAGGCCTGACCACGGGAAAAGCTGGATTCGTCTCAGTGTTCCCGTGAGCATGCGGACTCGGGTTCACGATCAGATGCCCGTGGCCAATGTCGTGAGCTATGCGTTCGTAACTCGACGTCAGCTTGAATGCGATGACATGGACGCGCTGTTGAAATCGATTCACCGCCAGACAGGCGATGTTGTCTTCAATCGCGAAGGAATTGTATGTCTGAAGATCTTCAAGTTCCTGCGAAAGTTCCCGCGCGGCATGAAGATGTTTCTGGGTCTGAAGTCATGCCTGAGTACCGCCGTGCTGGCCAATATCGGCGATATCCGGCGACGCTACAGCGGACGCTTTCCGCTCAACAACGGCAAGTGGATCGCCGGCAACGTGCTGGTCGAACGTCTAACAGGCGTCGCCCCCGTGCGACCCAATACGCGCGCCGCCGTGTCAATCGGTGAGTACGCAGGCGAATTGTCGATCAGTCTGCGCACGGATGCCGCGATGATCAGTGTGCCAGATTCACAGCGATTCCTTGACGAGTTTGTCGAAGCTCTGGAACGCCTGGCCTCGGAGGTGAGCGACGTCGGCTACGGCCAGGCAACCTGTAACACGCAGCCGGATTGAGTGGCGATGAACAGGCGGTCGCCGAGCGGGCCGGTGCAGATGTGGACGGGCGGGTCCTGCGAGATATCAACGGCCCATTGAATCGTGCCTTCGAAGTTGAGCCAGAAAATTCGGTTCTCCAGTGTCAGCACGGCGACGCGATTCTTCGTGGCCGAGGCCGAAACCCGGCTGGGAATGCCGTCAATGGCGAACGATCCCAATTGAGTTCCCGAGCGATCGTAGACCTGAACGCCGTGGTTGAATGCCGCGAGAAAGATTCGTTTGCCGCCTTCCGAAACCGCCATGTCGCCGGCGTTGTTCATCAGGCGCTCGTTCCAGATTTCCTTGCCCTTCAGGTCGAAGCGGCACAACTGGCCAAACTCAGCCGCACCGATCAGTTCCGGTGTTTCGGCGAGAAACGTCAGATGCTCCATGGCACGTTTCGTATCGACCCTGGCAATCTCCTTACGATCGGCCGTGACGATATGCAGTCTGGCAGCATCGCTGCTGAACGCGATATGGCTGCCGTGCGGGGCGATCGCAATGCTGACAATGCGACCAGTGATCGAAGCATCCCACAGCGGCTTTAATCTGGCATCGAAGCACAGCATGCGGCTGTCGCCAAGCACAGCGACGCCGATCTCTCCACTGTCGGACCAGACCAGTTTACGAAGTCCGACAAAACTGCGGTCTTCGACAAGGCGATCGCCGTTCTGATTTAACAGACACAGATGACCGGATTTTGTACCGACCAGAAGTGTGCGGGCTTCATCGGCAAAATCAATTGCGACCACACCATCAGGAAAGAAATCTTCAAAGACTTCCGCTGGCCTGGAACCGTGGCTGTTGTGAAGCAGTGGTGAAGCCACGCGTTGTGCCTGAGTTATTTACGGGTGAGACGAGTCTGCAGTTCTTCGATCGCCGCGGCGACGTCCGCGTCAGCAGAGATCTCATCGGACGTCCGGCCACGGAAGCCGGTCACGTGCGTGCCTTCCGGTGAAGGCACAAGCACATCGGGTTCCAGACCTTTACCAGCGTAGTTTCTATGAGCAGGCGAAAAGAATTTTGCGGTCGTCAGTTTCAGGCCCGTCTCGCCCGGCAGATGAATGATGCTCTGGACCGACCACTTGCCGTAGGTCTTGCGCCCCACAATTGTCCCGCGATGATGATCTTTGATCGCTCCGGCGACAATCTCACTGGCACTGGCACTGTTTTCGTCAACCAGCAGCGTCAACGGATAGTGACGCACATTGTTGCCGTGTGCCTGAAAGATCTGTGACTGCTCTGGTGCACGGCCTTCCGTGGAAACCAATACACCACGATCGATAAAGCGTTCGATGACGGCAGCAGCAGTTTCCAGCAGCCCCCCCGGATTGCCTCGCAGATCCCAGATGAGCGCCTTCATGCCCTTGCGTTCCAATTCCCGCAAGGCGACATCCAGTTCTTCAGCCGTATTGTTCTGAAAGCCTTCCATGCGGATGAATCCGATGCCCTGGGCTTCATCCAGCATGACGGTCCGGGTGATGCTGCGAATCTGAACGCGCTTTCGAGTGAACGTGCTGGTTTTCTGAGAACCTCCGGGGGACTCGAAAGTGAGCTTCACCTGACTGCCGCCGGAACCGCGCAACAGGCGAGCGGCATCGTCGGTAGAAAGATCTCGACAGTCCTGATCGTCGATCGCGACAATGTAGTCATCCGGCTGTAATCCACCCTGTTCCGCTGGACTGTCCAGCAGCACATTCACCAGATGCATGCCTCGTCCCTTGACGCCCTTCATCTCAATGCCGATCCCGACCAGTTCTCCCTGAATACTTCCGAACAGATCGTTGTATCGATCGGGCGTGAGAAAGTTGCTGTATTCGTCGAGTGCATTGCAGCCGCCAAAAATGTATTCCATGACCACCGCCGTGCCGGAAATTCCGAGCTCGCGATTGCACAGTTCGCACACAGCGGTGATCGCCGATCGGGCGTCCATCCGCGTTTCGAGCCGACGATTCCAGAAGTCCTTGATCAAAACACTGCGAACTCGTTCAACTGCTTCTTCGTTGCCAGGCTTCAAGTTCCGACCAAGAAACTTTTCGTTCCTGAGTGCCATGTACAGACTCTCGGTGCCATGCGCGACAAACCGGGTCGGTGAGATGCTGTCAACGTATTCATATTGAATGCGGGAAAGAATGTCTTCGTACAGATCGAGTGCTTCGGCCCGACCTTTTGACAGCAATTGGTTCTCGAAGCTGCGATCCGAATAGCGTCGATCGACCCCGAAGTGAATTCGCGTGCGACGCAGGGCATACTTGAGACCGTCGTCGTCCTGCCACTGTTCGAGAGACGCTTCATACAGCGTGATGGCTTCGACCCACTGCCGGCCGTTTTCAAGTTGTTCGCCCGCCTGTTTGGCCTGTTCGGCATCGGAGTAAATGGAAAGATCCACACCTGAAGAGTCCTTCGCTGCCACTCCTGAAGACACCAGCAATACTGCCAGCGCCAGCAATAGAAGCGACCGGATTTTGCAAATCCAAGGACTCATCGGCATGACTTTCCCCTCGATCATCGCTGCAGCGATTGCAGTTTCCGATCATGTGTCTCAGTAGCGTGTCACCGAGCGGCGTCATGCCTGGCGATTTGATTCCCTCCCTGAAATCAGACTTATCATGTGTTGACTGCCGGCATCGCCTGCTGCTTGCGGACTTCACTGTCCACATTAGCGATCACCTTGAATCGACTTCACAACAAAATGACTATATGGCGAGAATGCTGGCCGGTCAAACACCGAATCCCCGTACAGCTTTCTTCTAAGGCAGAACCCTGAAAGTCCACAGAATTCGCTCATTCTTTGCTGCTTCGCAATTCACCCCGGGCGCAGCGAGGTTCCGGTTGCAGCGGTTGGGCGCAAAGTTCACCCCGCTGGTGTGCGAACACCAAAACGGTAACGCACCGGCAAGTCAGACGCTGCCAGCGCGGCGAAATGCGACAGCGTCGATTCAGGCGACGGGATTGATGAATCGACTCGAGACGCGATGCGGCGACGGCCTCCATGCAGTCCCAGGCAGAACGCGGTCGGACACGTTGACTGTTTGCGCTGGGAAATCGTGCTATCCTGTTCAGGTCTGGCGAGTCAAAAATCGCCTGTTTGTCTGACGCATCGCTGCATGGAAGAAAACATGATTCGGCACTGCATGTCGCTCTCGCGAACTCTTTCGCGATCGGCCATTCCCGGATGTCTTTTGCTTGTGATCCTTGTCTGCTCACCGGTTATGGCTCAGGAGTCGACGAAGCAAGCCCCTGTTCAAAGGGGAAAACGTCCGCAGCAGCCGGCGCTGGTTCAGGTGGAGGAACAGGCGGGGCTGCCTCGAGTGCTGCTGATTGGCGATTCGATTTCCATGGGTTATACGCTTCCAGTTCGCGAATTGTTGAAGGGTAAAGCGAATGTGATTCGTCCTTTGACGAACTGCGGGCCGACAACCCGCGGTGTGACATCCATTGACGAGTGGCTCGGAGATGGCCAATGGGACGTGATTCACTTCAACTTTGGTCTGCATGACATGGTGTTCTTCGCTGCCGACGGGAAAACTCGTGCAGAACCCTCCACAGAAGGTGCGCGGCGTCAGGTGTCCGTGGAAGATTACGAAGCCAATCTTCGCAAGCTGCTCGATCGACTGAAACAGACAAAAGCAAAGCTGATCTGGTGTATAACAACTCCCGTGCCGGAAGGATCAGGAGGACGCATCGCCGCCGAAGCCGTCCTGTACAATCAGATTGCCGCACAGGTGATGGCAGAACACGGGATTGGCGTTGACGATCTCCATGCGTTCGCGCTGCCACGCCTCAAGGACATCCAGCAGCCGAAGAATGTCCACTTCACTCCAGAAGGGTCAGGTGTGCTCGCGGGCGAAGTCGTGCGTTCGATCGAGGCGGCGCTGGCTGTAAAGAACGAGTGATCACTCCGAAACACTGAAAAAGAGAATTGCAATGTGCAGAACATTATGGGCACCTGGAATCAGTTTTCGATCTGTCGTACTCGTCTGGTGCCTGACCGCATCGGCGATTGATCGGGCAGTGCCGGCGGAGGACGTGCCGCTGTCGAGAATCTCGTTCGGGTCCTGTGCGAAGCAGGATCAGCCTCAGCCGATCTGGGAAGCGATTGCGGCCGGTCACCCGGAACTGTTCGTATTTCTCGGCGACAACATCTACGGTGACAGCCCGGACATGGACGTGCTGCGCGCGAAGTATGCATTGCTGAATGAACAACCCGGTTTCAGGAAGCTAAGGCAAGTGTGTCCTGTGGTTGCGACCTGGGATGATCACGACTACGGCAAAGATGATGCAGGCGCTGAGTTCACGATGCGGCAGGAATCACAACAGGTGTTTCTGGATTTCCTCGGCGTCGAAAAAGATGATCCCAGAAGAACGCAGGAGGGCGTTTACTGGTCGAAGGTCTATGGTCCGGCTGACAAACGAGTGCAGATCATTCTGTTGGATGCTCGTTATTTTCGAGGCCCGTTAAAGAAAGGATATGACGTCCGGGAACCAGGTGAAGGCTATCGAGGCAAGTATTCGCCCAACACCGATGACGACGCGACGGTCCTGGGCAACATTCAGTGGGCATGGCTCGCCGAGCAACTGAAGATCGCTGCGGAAGTACGCGTGATCGGATCAAGTTATCAGGTGCTTTCCAATCTGCACGGATGGGAGATGTGGGGTAATTTTCCGAAGGAGCGAGAACGCCTGTTCCGGCTGCTGCGTGATTCTCATGCCGGCGGAATCGTGATGATCAGCGGCGACCGACACCTTTCGGAGCTTGCAACACTGTCGAAAACAGATCCGCTCGGCATCGGCTATCCACTGCACGAAGCCACCAGCAGCAGTCTGAATGCCCCCAGCGGCAACTTCACGAAGGCGGGTGTCCGATTTGCCAATGAGATCAATCCCTACCGCACGGGATTGACATTCTTCGACGTCAACTACGGGAACATTCTGATCGACTGGACGGTTGAAGACCCTGTCATCCGTCTTCAGGTCTGCGATGAAAAAGGCACCGTCGTCCTGCAGCAACGCAACGTGCTCAGCGAACTTCAGCCGTGACCGAAGCAGACCATTCAGCGGCTCTGCCTGCCGGGCAGGAGTTCGCGACCTGTCGCGACATTCCCCGCATCATGCCCACCGTTTTTCGAATCACCTTCTCTGTTCAGCAAACGTTGAGAGTATTGTCTTTCTGAGAAGCTTTTCGGCGTATTCAACAACAGTGGACATGTCTGAAGGTGATCATTTGATTTGTAATGCACTGCCATGAATTGTTTGCGGTTCAGGCCCGGAGGGCTGGC
>JBBJME010000307.1:0-8029 GCA_037719765.1 Planctomycetaceae bacterium | reverse complement strand
GACCGGTGACCTCAAACTTGCTGGATTTGGCGGCGACAAACGTGCTGTTCCCAGCCTGCGATATCCGGTGACGATGATTCTGGAACTGCTGGCATCCGGGATGTCTCATGGAGAGATCCTTGCCGATTATGCAGATCTGGAGGAAGAAGATCTGCGAGCCTGTCTTCACTACGCCGCTCGAATCAGTGACGTTAAGATTTTGTCGAGGATTACCTCGTGAAATGGTTGATTGATGCTCAGTTGCCACGGCGATTGGCAACATCACAAACACGGACTTGCTTGCTCGCATTGAATTGATGTTGCCTGAACTTGAAACTACATTTTCGGAGGCAATGTGCGTTGAGCTGACCGCGTTCGAACTCATTGTTCACAAGTAAGAGTGAATTATCGTTTCGCATCTTTTGCAGGAGAATACCATGATTTCAGAAAAGACCGCCGATGTCGCTCAACGCGCCACCGCGATTTACGAAATGAAATTGCGAAGCCATCTGGAAACCACAAATCTGCATGCGTTTGTGGCGATTGAACCAGACTCGGGGGATTACTTCCTGGGTCAAACATTGAGCGAAGCGATGCAGGCATCCAGAAAAACGCATCCAGATCGACTGGCATTCGGAATGCGAGTGGGTCATTCCACAGCCGTCCATATTGGAGGTTTGAATTCGTGAAGGGAACTGTAGACGAATTCGGACGTGCTTTGGTGACGGTCAAACTTCGGTCCAACGAAAATCGAGAATCGACCGAGGTTCTTGCCTGGGTCGATACTGCCTTTAACGGCGAATTACTGATGCCTGCAAGCATGATCACTGCCGCCGGGCTGCAGCAAAGTGGCGGAATTCGGGCTCGACTTGCGGACGGGAGTGAGGTGACGCTTGAATCTTTTGGGTGCGAACTTGACTGGTTTGGAAACTTAAAGTGGATTGAGGTCATTGCCAATGATGGAGAGATGCCGCTGTTGGGGATTGGTCTCCTGATCGGTCGCAAGTTGACAGTTGACTACGCAAAAATGACAGTTGTGATCGAGTAGAACACTGGTGGCTCAGTGATTCCACGATCCAAATGCGTTCGCTGGACAAACTGATGCGACTGTAATTTGCGATGCCGACTTCATGTCAGCGGCTCTACGGCAATCCGCAGGCCGGACACATTTAGCCTCATGCCACTATTCCCATTGATACCGGACCTTGATGATTGTTTGGCCTCCACTGCTGACAGGAATGATCCATTCTGCTCCTTCCGTGCAGACGCGAGTTTCAGCTGGATTCTGTGCCTGTTCTACGGTGACTGCGAGCCCTGTTTCATTGACGACGGTCTGCGGTGATTTTTGCGTCAGACTCTTCCCGACGTGGGCTCGAAACCAGAGTTGTTTTCCCGTGTTTGAATCTGCGGTGGCGGAAATCGTAATCGTGCGACTCAGGCCGTTGTCGTCGTCCGGTTCGATCCGGTCGGTGACAGGGAAGCCATGGACAGAATAGAGGAACGTTGGTACGCCAGCTTTGTCCAGTCGATAACCGGAGAATTTTGCTCCGGCAGATGCGGCATCGGAAGGCCAGGGCGATGTTTTGTCGGCTAACAGGGCGACCGCGATTCCTGGTGGGAAGTTGATCAGCTTGTCTCCGAGCGGATCGGCGGGCGGAGCGAATCGGATGAACCTTGTTCCTTCGGCGTCCAGAAAACGACCGCGCCACGCCTGCGTCAGGGAGATCTGTTCGGCGTCAAATGCGAAATGGACGTGCTGTGGAAAACCGACCGCGATCGCGTGCATGCCCGTGACCGGCATAAAGGTCCGCAGGACGACGGGGCGATCCGTCGGCGTGAGTTCGTAGTTCTGATTGCGAGCCTGCTGGATTTTTTCCGGCAGCGGCTGTTGGTCCAGATCTTTCAGGTAGGCGTGCATTGCGGAGATCTGCAGTTCCACGTCGCCGTTCAGCAGGTCGGGGATTTGGCTTTGCCCATTGGGGAAAAACGTCGGCATTCGCGTGCGTGCTTTCAGCGATCCGGGTTCTTTCAGAAAGTCGTGCAGCCAGTTCGGATGGACACGCTCCGTCACGCCTTCAAGATCGACGCCGATGGTCCCAGGAAGTGCTTCGCCCTTAAACGGATGACACTGCACGCAGCCCGAGTCCATCAATTGCCGACCGGCTTCGACCAGCGTCTTTGGATCCGCCGGCGCAAACACTTTTTCGGGGTTTGGCGGTTTCGCTGTTCCGGCATCGGCGATGGCGAACATCGCAGCGAGAGGCCTTGTGACATCCGCCGGATACACGGGCATGCGGATTGTCATGAATGGTCGCACGCTGCCTTTGCCGGTGAGCACACTGGTGATCCATGATGTTGTGAGTCTGTTTCCGACACCAGTCAATGCCGGCGGCAGCCGACCTTCGTCACCGATGTCGATGTGGCCCGCTGTTTCAAAGTACGGTTTGCGATGCCGCCCAATGCCGCCCAGCAGATTTCGTTCGTGACAGGCGTAGCAGTCTTGCTGGAGCAGGCGAAAGCTAAGTCCGGCGGTGCTGTCAGATGTCGCCGCATTACCCACCGATGCCATCGCTGCGTTGACGGCCGAGATCTGCGCGGAATCAAACGCCCATTTCGGCTGTGCCTTCGTTCGATGCACACCTGCATCGGCATCGGCAGCGACAGCCACACAAGTCTGCTTCGATTTCGGGTCCAGCGTCGCCATCGGTCGCGCAGCCGCGGCTGCGTCAACGCCTTGAATCGTGTGGCACGCGGCGCAATGGAGGTCATTAAACAACTTTCGGCCATGCTCAATCAACGCGGGATCAGATTTCCCGGTGCTGCTCGGCGGCGTATTGGCCGTGGCGGCACTCCGCAGCAACCAGGCAGCAATGTCAGCCGCATCCACGGCCAGCAGGCTGAAGTTCGGCATCCGACCGGCTGGTCGCGTGTGTTCCGGATTCAGGAGAAAGTAAGTCAGCGACTGATGCGTGTACTTCACCGACAACGACGAATGCGGCACGGAATTCACTTTCCGAGCCGCCGATGACAGTCCCATTTCTTTCAGTTCATCAGCATCGAGTTGTTGGAGCAAATCGTCCAGTGGTGATGGCTTGACCGCCGTCACTTCGTACTCGGCATCGGGTTCATGGCAGGCGACGCAGCCGATCTGGTGATACAGTCGGCCGCCGTTCTCCGGATTGCCGCGGTTCCAGAATTCCATCGGGACCGGGTTGAGTCCCGATGCCTTGATTTCGGCAAACGGCTGCTGCAATGACGACAGGAACGCCGTAATCGCATCGGCTGCCGGTTCACGTTCCTCCGGCGGCAATCCTGTCAGCATTTCGGGCATCGTTGTGCCTGGCTTTGAAGTCGGCGGCGATAACAGAAATGATCGAACCCAGTCAGATTTCAGGCGACTGCCCGCTCCGTCCAGTACGGGCCCGCGTTTTGCGAGCAACAGCGCATCGTGAGCCGCATGGCAAGCCGTGCAACTGAGCTCTGTGATCAACAGCCGACCGGCAGTGACTGGATCAATGTCGGCATGTCGTCCGAATCGGTCGAAGCCTGAAACAAACGGTACGTCGGAGACTATGTCATCGGCAAATACCATTGTTGCTGCGAACCCGACACACAGACATGCCAGTTTTTGCATTGCAACTACTACTGATTCGAGGAAGAGAGTCGGAAAGATATTCAGGAACGCTCAGGATCCCTTTAATACGGAACTCCCAGCCCGCACGCATCCAGCAAAGATGTCTGCACGGCCAAATCATGATCCGGCGAGAAGTTGGATGCCTTTTCGCCACGAATGATTTTCGCCATGTCGGCTGCGTCATCAACATAGCGAACGTACTTTGGAAAGCTAATGTCCTGATACCCTTTGACGTACGTGTCGCGGGCGGTTGACAGGGTGACTCGGGCGGAAGGATTGTCGAGGGGCTGAATATGAAACGTGCCCTCCGTGCCGCACACCACAAAATGTCGTCGTTCACCGCCATCCACTTCGACAGCACTGGATTTGACGGTCGCCGTGGCCTGAGGATATTCGAACACTGCCAGCATGTTGTCCACCAGATTGTCATCATGCTTGCCGACACTGCGGGGAAATGCAGCGACGTGTGTGGGCTTACCGAGCACACCGACGACCAGATCGATGATGTGACAGCCCAGTTCAAACATGATCCCGCCTCGAAACTCAGCCAGCTCACGACGACTTGCCGCATCGACGACTTTGCTCATCACAGTATGGACTTCGAAGACTTCCCCCAGCCAGCCGCGTTTCAGAAAGTCTCGCAGCAATACAACGGCCGGGTTGTAACGATACATGTAGCCCATCTGCAGCAGCAGCTTCTGATGCGATGCAGATTCAAGGATGCGCGTGAACTGTGCAAGTGATTCGCCTGCTGGCTTGTCAACATGCACATGCTTGCCAGCCGCCACACAGGTCTCAGCGACGTTCAACAGATCGCGGACCGGTGTTTCCACCAGAACCGCCTGAAGTCCCGACACGTTGAGCAACTCTTCCTGAGTCATCCAGGGCAGGTCGCGAAACGGCTCCTGGACCTCCGCCTGTTTTCGGAGTTCCGCGTTCGGTTCCACAATTCCGACCACCTCGTAATCCGGCGACTTCCGATACACGGACAATTTGCTTGCATGCGCATGCCCGACGCCGATCTGACCAATGCGAATGCGTGGCTTTGCGGTGCGGTCACCCTGCGATGCGTATGCGGACTTCGGCAACAGCGACATCGCAAGCGTGCTACCGATTCCTTTGATCGCCTGACGTCGTAGATATTTCATGCGGGGACTCCTGAATTCGGATCGAACAACAACGCAGGTCCGTCCTGCAGGTTTCAAGCAGGGTGTGTGCAGCGACAGCGGAACACACCGTTTTCTTACGCTTTCCCCTGTGGTGCGTTGCGCTCCGCTTCACGCACCCTGCGACTGAATCTCCAAACCGGTCAACGTGCCGGAGCTTGAACCAAAGTTGTCCGTTTCGATGCCCAGTCGCTGCAGCAGGCTGACAAAGAGATTGCACAGCGGCTTATTGTGATCTCGATGATTTGACAGATGCTGACCGTGGCGGAAACCGCCGCCAGCCAGCAGGATGGGCAGGTTGGTATTGTCGTGTGTGTTGGCGTCGCCCATGTTGCTGCCGTACAGCACCATCGTGTTGTCGAGCAATCGTCTGCCACCGTGTTGCTTCGCCGCAAGGTTCTGAAACAGTTTTCTCAGCAGTGTCATTTGTTGTCGGTCGGCATCCTCGAGCTGGGCTACTTTCTCCGCCGCCTGGCCGTGATGACTGAGGTTATGGTAGCCATCGGTTGTCTGCTGGCCTTCATGAAGCTGGAAGGCCGGCGTGGCAAAGGCATCCACCATCAAGGTGACAATGCGGGTGGAATCCGATTCCAGCGCCAGCTGTGCCATCGACAGCATCAGATCGAACTTTTCGAAGAACAGTTTCTGGTCGTGGATGTCAGCTGGTAATGCCTGGTCCGTGACGGGCTTGGGACGCAGTTCCCATTCACGGGCCGAATGCAGACGATGCTCGACCTCCCGAACCGATGTGAGGTATTGGTCGAGTGTGGCACGATCATCCTGGCCGAGCCGCTGCTCCAGTTGTCGTGCGTCGTCGAGCAGCGTATCGAGAATACTCGCTCGTTCTTCGAGTCGCCGCACATGCCGATCGACGTCTGCCGGTTCGCCCTGCACGAATATTCTACGAAACAGTGCCGAAGCGCTGTCTTCGGCCGGCAAGAGTGCTCCATCGCGCGTCCACGACAGGCTGCGGTTGGCCTTGTCGATGTTCACGCCGAGATTCAGCGTGGAAAATCGAGTCACGGGGCCGAGCGCTTCGGCGGCGAACTGGTCGAGTGAGATACTGTTCCGAAAGCCACTT
This sequence comes from Planctomycetaceae bacterium, assembly GCA_037719765.1. Classification (GTDB taxonomy): domain Bacteria; phylum Planctomycetota; class Planctomycetia; order Planctomycetales; family Planctomycetaceae; genus SXXK01. The sequence continues at coordinate 2,169 of JBBJME010000307.1, read as the reverse complement.
CTGGTCGGGCCGCGCGCAGCGGTCAGGAAGCAGTTCTCGGTGCTGTGCCCGCCCGCGACGTCCGGATGCGAAAGACCGCTGATGACCGAGAAGTCGTTACGGAAATCCCTCAGTTCCGAGAGATACGGCGACGATTCGTAGTCAATCCCCGACGTCTTAGGAAAGAACGGCCCCGGCAGCACTCCCAAATTATTCGAGATCAGCAGCATCCGTCGCGGCGGTTTGGCTGCGTCCGGCTGATCGCTCGCTGACACAGTCGCGATGCTCTCCAGCCATGGCAACGCCACCGTCACTCCAACGCCACGCAGAAAAGTCCGGCGCGGATGTGTTCGATGATTCTTCAAAGAATTGGCCGCGTTCATAAACTCTCCTCTGTCGGCAGGCTCTTGCCAACGAAGATTGTACTCTGAATCAGGCCGTGAAGCAGATCGCCGGTCCGGTAATCGGTGTCGCGGCAGCGATTCAGAATGTCTTCGATCTCGCGGCGATCCGCAAACCTCACCGGAGTTCCGTGGCATAGACTGTGAATTGGTGCAGCAGATTCTGTGCAAGCTGACGCGGGTCTGCCGCCAGGAGGGACTTCAGTTCATGAATGTCTTCGAAGCAGCGGCCATCCAGGAGCTTTCCGCTCGCATCGACAGACGACGAAAGTGTGTAGGCGAAATCGTGACCTGCTCGATCAATGCCGCTCACATGCTCACCCTTCTCAAGACCACGATACCGGGTTCTCCAGCCGCCTACGATATCAAAGTTTTCCAGAGCGAAACCAACGGGATCAAACCGCGCATGACAGCTCGCGCAGGATGCATCATTTGTATGCAATGCCAGCAGTTCGCGGATCGTCGTCGCACCGCGAATGTCCGGTTCCACGGCGGGAACGCTGGCAGGCGGAGGAGGTGGCGGCTGGCCAATCAGCCGCTCCATGATCCATGCTCCACGGACAACAGGGGAGGTCGTTGTGCCGTTGGCAGTGACTTTCAGGATCGCCCCCTGAGTCAGCAGACCGCCGTATGGGCTGTTGTCTGGCAGTGAGATCCTGCGCATCGCCGAACCGCTGATCGGCGGCAACTGATAGTGCCGGGCCAGTCGATCATTGGCGAAGACGAAATCGCAGTCGATCAACACGTTGACCGGCAGGTTCTCGCGTACCATCGCGGTGAAAAACGTTTTCGTCTCACGCTCCATCGATTCGACAAGGTAGGCGTCAAAGCGGTATTCCGGATGCAGTCGCACGTCTGGCTCATCACGATACACATGCCGCAGATTGAGCCAGTAGTCTGTGAAATTCTGCACGAAGCGATCGAAGCCCGCACGTTCAATCAGACGATTCGTCTCCGCACGCAGAACATCGGCATTGCGAAGTTGCCTGTTGCGCGCAAGGTCCATCAACTGCGGATCGGGACGGGTGTTGGTGAGGAAGTGAGACAGTCGCGACGCGATGGCGTACTGATCGTCGTCTTTGAACGGCTCGTGCAGATACAACAGATGCCCCGAACACAGAAACGCCTTGTATCCAGCCAGCATTGCTTCGGCAAAAGGCGCACCTTGCTCCAATCGAGCACGAATCGACCGTTCGAACGTTTGCAGAGCCTCATCCGACACCGGCTGCCTTGCGGCACGATCGACGAACCTGCGAAGGAGTCGTCGCGCGTCTTCCTGCCGATTCTCCGAAATCACTTCGACCGGCAGACCATTGCTATGCTGCGGCGCGCGAATGGGAAGTTCGTCGAACAGGACGCGATGCGATGGGGGTGGCCAGTCGGCGGGTGACAGCGGACCTCCAATCTCCAGCCACTGAAACGCGACACCGGGCTGGCCGCCTTCTGGAAACGGCGGATACCGATAGGTCGGCGGGCCACCATCAACGTTACGAGCCAGCGGCACGGGCAGTCCCAGCAGGCTGTATTCAAAAGTCTCACCCGCTTTCAGTTGAACCAGCGCTTCATAGTCCGCGCGTTCCGGTTGAATGTCGATCAACCCACCGGTCGCGCGCACATCGCCGGAGACATCCGGCCCAGAAGGCTTACGTGCGCGAAATGTCATCGGCAACGACTGCACTGCGGGCCTCAACTCAAAACCAGGCATCTGCAGAACCGCTCGCGCCGAAAACCGCACACGATCCTCACCAGCCAGCGGCACCACGGACCCCTGTGGATATCCGGAGTCAGG
>JBBJME010000306.1:0-8056 GCA_037719765.1 Planctomycetaceae bacterium | reverse complement strand
TCTGGTGCCACCTTGTGAAGGACTTTGGAAAGCTGTTCAGCATCGTGGCTGGCCAGCTGAATCAGATTGATCGCCATCGCTCGAAATCGAACACGCACCGCTATCGAGCCCGCCGGGCGGCTCGGGAACTGCTGAGTTCCGTTTAGGACCGTTTAGGACTGTTTGGGTGCAGCGGCTTCTGCTGCCGTGATTGTCACCGGTGCCTCGCGTGGTGCAGGCTTCCAGCCTGCAAATTCCTCCGACTTGGAAAACGGCATTCGTTACAGCGACCCGAACAAGAGTCGAACGCGCATCGAAACCGCAGGCCGCTTCACGCTGCGCACTTCTCTCCTGACACATCCCAATGTGTAGCGCATTGGCCGAAGATCCACCTGCAATCCGGAGAAACTCTCCGCTCGCCACCGATGACCAGATCTCGAAAACCACACAGAGACATCTGACCAAAGACCACTCCAACCATTTTGCCCCGGAAGAAATCCTTCAGGATGAATTTGTAACGCTGCCTCGTTCAAAATTCACTTGATTTTCAAGCCTCCAATGACAAAACTGGTGTTTCCCTGTGAGTCTCCACAGCAATGTAATTCAGGCAGATGTTTTGAATGCCTCTTATTACGCGCCGCAATTCGACAGGAACTACTATGAGGCCTAATTCACGATTGAGTTTAGAGTCCGAGACTTCGATTCTGGTCGTGGCGATTCTGTTCTCTGCTGTAAACGTGATTGGCTGCGGAATCGGGACTTCGTCTGCATCTGGCACTGCAAGGTCCGGTACAGCCGCTGCTATTGCTGCTGGAGTTTCCAACCGCGAAGTAGCGGCACTGATTTCCAAGATACCGTGTAACGAATTTCGATGGGCTGCGTTTCGTTCAGGACATACGTCGACTGTGTTCATGGCTGGAAAATGGCAGTCTGAAGTGTTTGCAGGAGATCAAAATGTTATTGACGGACTTCGAACCGAATTATTGAAATTTGCTGAAGATTCAGCACTGAATTTATTTGAAATGCCATCGTTGGATCGCAGCTGGGTTGAGACTCTCGACCGTTTTCACATTGGCAATTCACTGTCGGAGAGTCATCCGGTATTCCGAATCAATGGCATGCATAGCCAGCTCGGATGTTCCTTAAATATTCTCGTAAGTTCGATGGACGGACAATTCGTTGTAGAAGTACAGTGGTAGTTGTGGGGGGATTCTTTGGTCTCTGGGGACACAGCTTTAGTTGATTCAATCGGGCGTTTTGGTAGGATTCGGGTTCAAGTAGCGTTGGATTGCGGGAATAAGGCACTGACCGGGGGTGGAAAAATGGCGAGATTGGCACGGGTTGAGGTGTTTGCGGCGGATGAGATTGCGGTGGTGCATGTGATGGCTCGGACGGTGCGGCGGTGTTTTTTGCTGGGGGTGGATGGGGTCACGGGGAAGAATTACGACCATCGCAAGTTGTGGCTTGACGATCAGCTTGTGCATCAGGCCCGGCACTTCGGTATTGATTTGTTGTGTCAGGCGATCCTGTCGAATCACATTCGTCTGGTGTTGAGATCTCGACCGGACGTGGTGGGCGAGTGGGGTGATTCTGAGGTGGCTCGGCGATTGCGGAGACGATCGAGGACAGTGATTACGTCGGCACAGAAACGAGCGAACGAACTGCGGGTGCAGTGTTCAGTTGGCAGTGTTCAGTGTTCAGAGAAGGCGGGTGATGACGCCAGGGAATCGCAGAACCCGCAGCTAGCGCCATGCGGCTCACATTCGGCGCGTCATCTGTCTCCGGTCGATCTGGACGGGCTTTGAAAAATGGGTCAGGTACCAATAGTGCTGAGCACCCTGCGGGCCATTTGGCTATTGGTTCCTCACCCCTATTTCAAAGCCTCGTGGATGCTATCCAAGGATCCCCTGCACGATTTCACCGTGCACATCGGTCAGGCGGTACTGTCGCCCCTGATAGCGGTAGGTCAGCCGAGTGTGATCGATACCGCACAAATGCAGCATCGTGGCCTGCATGTCGTGGACATGAACGGGGTTTGACGTAATGTTCCAGGCGAAGTCGTCAGTTTCTCCGTAAACGGTGCCTCGTTTGATTCCGCCGCCCGCCATCCACCAGCTGTACGCTTTTCCAAAGTGATCGCGTCCCTTGGGATTTGCGGGATCTCCCTGTCCAAATGGCGTGCGTCCGAATTCACCGCCCCAGACGATGAGAGTATCGTCCAGCATTCCTCGTTCCTTCAGATCCTTTACGAGTGCAGCCGAAGGACCTTCGGTATCGATACATTGCTGTTCAAGTTGTGTAAACAAGTTGCCGTGCTGATCCCAGCCTGCGTGCATCAACTGCACAAAACGCACACCGCGTTCCAGCAACCGGCGGGCGATCAGACAATTGTTGGCGTACGTTCCTTTCTCCAGCACATCCGCGCCGTAACGATCGAGAGTGGATTTGGTTTCACCGGAAAAATCGACAAGTTCCGGAACACTCGACTGCATCCGAAACGCCATCTCGTACTGTGCGATCCGCGTATCAATTTCCGGATCACCGTAGTCGGCCAGATGCGCTGTATTCATGGCAGCAAGGTCATCCAGCATCGCGCGGCGCGATTCCGCACTGAGACCAGCGGGGTTTGTCAGGTAGGGAACAAGATCGCCGGTATTGCGAAAGCGTACGCCCTGAAAGCGACTGGGAAGGAAGCCGTTTCCCCAATAATAATCAAAGAACAACTGACCGCAGGTCCTGGCCTTGTCGCTGGATGTCATCACCACAAATGTGGGAAGGTTGTCGCTGTCATTGCCAAGGCCGTACGATAACCATCCTCCCATGCTGGGCCGACCGGGAATCTGCGACCCGGTCATAAACAGTGTCACACCGGGAGCGTGGTTAACGGCTTCGGTATGCATGCTGCGGACGACGCAGATATCGTCTGCGATCGAACCGACATTCGGCAGCATTTCACTGAGTGAAATCCCGGCCTGACCGTAACGACGAAACGGTTTAATGGCAGGCTGACACGGCCACTTTCCGTAACCACTGGACATCGTGGAAAGTCGCGTAGTGCCGCGAATGGAATCCGGAATATCTTTCCCCGCCATCTGCCGCATCACGGGCTTATCGTCAAACAGATCCACATGTGACGGGCCCCCGCCCTGCCACAGGACAACCACACGCTTTGCTTTTGCCGGAATGTGCGGCATTCCCGGCAATCCTCGATCGGCAGCGCCCGCGGTGGATGAACCTGACAGCGAAGCCAGTGCCGCCAATCCAATCCCGGTTGATGTCGTCCCAAACATTTGGCGACGCGTCACGCGGGCAATATTGTCCAGGAACGGATTCGGCATGGAAGGTCAATTCAACTTTGATGAAAGCGTGAGGATAAGCGGGCAGACCTGTAAGTTTACCAGCGCAGCGGCACTCCATTCAACTCAATTCACCACAAGGAAGTCGCCAGGGGCAGTCGCCGATTTCGGTAGGTCCTGCTTGCCGAGCAGGACTTCGCGGCCACGCCGCGACCAGCGACGTTTCGCGGTCAAAAGGACAGCCACGCGGCGACGTGGAGCGGATGTGCGACCCAAGGCGGTTCGCCTTACGGCGAAAGTCCTTTCCGGCAGAAAGGACCTACTTTAACAATCATCCGCGACTGCACCCAAGTCGGCGGGAAATAAGCGGTTACTCGGCAGGAACCACTTCCGCACGCTCCCAGGTGCCGTCAACCAATTGCTGGATGGTTGTCTGCATGGTCTCACCACTGCCAGGCTGATATCCGACATGGACGTCTTCGATCACGTTGCCTGGTCCGAGGATCACCGTGTGCGGGATGCCTGACACCTGAAACGTCGGAGCGACCGAAGCACTCCTGTCCAGGGCCACACGAGGCGACAACTGTTTTTCAGCAAGAAAGCTGCGGATCTGATCAGAAGATTCCTGCAGGTTGACAGCGACGAAAATGACTTTGGATTCATCGAACTTCGATGTCGCAGCAATGTAGTCCGGAAGGGCCATGACGCATGGACCGCACCAGGTTGCCCAAAAATCGAGAACCACGATCTTGTCCTGATGATCGCTGAGCCTGAACGTCGTTCCATCCAGCATCGGCAGTTCGAAATCAGCCGCAGTTTTTCCGATCAGTGCCGACGCTTCTGAGGTGCCGCCGTCGCTCTGCGGAATATCCCAATCCGGCTCGCGAGCCATCGCGGTCACCCACGAATCATAGGCCGCGAGTCGCTGGCCGATGTTTGCGTTACCGGTGAATAATTCTCGGACAGATCGGGCTGGAAAGGAACATTTTCCAAGCAGCGCCGAAGTGCCTTCGATGTGACCGTCAACCAGCTTTAATGGCTTCATCGTCATACTAAACCCGTCTGCCAGTTGTGCCTGCAGCATCGCCTCTTCGTCGCTGTCGGATGCGAATCCATCGCCAGTGTCTGTCGCCTTCACAGGTGTGGCGTCCTTAACTTCACCAGGAGCAGCGGGCTTCTTTGCTTCTTCCTTCGGAGGATCGAGCCACACAACAGCACCAACTCGACTACGATCAAATCGCAGGGTTTCCAGCCGAGACTCGAATTCAATCCTGTCACCATCGAGCCCCAGCAATCGACCACGCAGCAAGTCTCCGTTCGGCGCGATGAGCACATGCGTGGGCGGGCTGTCGCGGCGGAAGCGAGGTATCGTCAACACCGCTTGCCGCGATTCTTCTTCAATGAACTGCCGAATCGAAGCTCCCGACAAATTGTCCACTTCAAAATGTGAGAGGGTTACCCCATCACCAGCACGCTGCGCGACCTGACCATTCACAATCACACGTCCGACTGCCGTCACATTGGCATTGAACGCAATGCCGCGGCGGCCTGATGACGAGGGATTCAGCTTGATGCTCTTTGCTGGCTTTCCGTCGACAGAAACGATGATATTTCCATCATGCGCCACAAGTTGAATTTCCGCCTGAGAATCCTTAACCGCCACCAACCCGCTATTTTCCTGATTGCCTCTTTGACCGAGCATCCTGCCTCCCATCATCATTTGATTCTGTGGCATCGGGCGATCCAGAATCTGTATTTGATTTGGCAGCAGACTTAAACACACATGCGTGCAATCTTCGTCATCGCGTTGCCCTGTGCCGAACATGGAAACAGTCAACGATGCCCAGGATTGTTTCGGCCACTCCAGGTGAAAACGCACGGTGTCGCCTGTCAGGATTTCGGGATGGGAATACCGCGCGTTTCCACGAAATACCGCCGATGTTCGATTCGAATTCGCTTGTTTGCTGCTGAATCCCTGCCAACCATCCGCACCAAAACCGCTCTGGTGGATTCTTCCGGCTGTGGAGAGCTCGACAGCGCGGATGTGGTCAAAGGTAAACGAACGGACTTCTGTAAAAGGCGATGTGAATTCGATGGCTTCTTCCGTACAGGCTTTAATCCGGCAGGGAAGCACATCACTGTTTTTCAGATACAGAACATCCGGAAACACGATCTGCAACTTTGTGTCTTCTGACAAATGCAGGACATCGGATGCGCGCACAAACCTGGCGTTCTCGACGCCCTGCAAAGTCGAAGAGTTCAGACCACCGAGCGGCGTCCATTGGATCGGAGCATCTGCGGCGCCTTCGACGACCAGACGTCCCTGCAGCGTCCCGTGTTCATGGAAGAGCCGATCCGCCGCAACGTCGGTTAGTGCAATTTTCTCATTTGATGCAGACCCGCGAGTCAGGCCCAACTGCGTCAATCTGGCCATACTGCATTTGAGCGGTTCCGTCGAATACGCTGCTTTGAAGATCGCGATACCGTTGTCGACCGACACGAGGGAACCCGAAACGAATCCACCGTCCTTCCAGCTCAACCAGGAAGTCCCATGTTCTGCATTTTCCGCCATCGACTGACCTGAAAGCATCAGAGATGTCACGTCCGAGTAGGGTACAGCAATTGTTTCTGCTCCGACATTCAGGGTCAGAATTCCGCTCACAGCATCGAATGCCTGTACCTTGCCAAGTGCACAGTTCCATCTGCCAGTTCGATGCGAGAATCCTCACCTGACACGATTCTGGGTGTCTTGCCGTCCCAGTGGCTCACATGCAGCCGTTCCAGGGTCAGGTCAAAATCTCCGTTGCGAAACATCAGCCCGTCGGCATCTGTTTTAAACCCGGTCGTGTTAATCTCGCCCAGCTTTTCGCCGGTCTCAGAGTAGACCTGCATGGACTGAGCCGTTTGATCAACGAACGCATACAGGTGAATTGACAGGTCCTGCTCGCCAATTGTCTTCAAATACTGGAAAGATTGCTTCGCAGCCACCAGCACATCGACCCAGGTCTCAATGCGCAGGCTGTGCTTCGGATTACGACCGATCGCCATCAAAAAGCTGACCGGCTTGGTCGAACGCACTTCAAATTCGACCTCAAACTTCTCCGGCAGTTCCAGCGGCAGAAAGATCGCGGCGTCGGATTTTTTCGTAGTAATTGAACCATCGGGCATTTCTGACCAAATTGTTGTGTCGGCCTTTTCGGGAGTGGGTGCGTCTGCGGGCTGCACCGCGATGCCAGCGTTAGGGGCAAAGAACCGACCATCATTTGCTGGTCTTCGAAACGCGGCCTGCCATTCCTTCAGCCCCCGCAGCCCGGAATAGATCACGCCGGAATTCCCTGCGCGTTGCAGGCTCAAAATCTGATCCCGGGCCACTTCGAAGGCTCCGAATCTGGAACTCTCAAACGACATCGTGGTCTCAGTGATTGTTTTCAACTGACCGTTCAGCAGATCCCCGTTGCGCATCTGAATTCTGGATGCTGCTCCATCGGACTCAGCCGTATCTCCGGCGGGAAAGGTCACATTCGCCAGACAGGACAATTCAATCTGCAGCGGCACGGTGAACATCGTCGACTGCCACGTCAACGACGATTCATTCGCCTTCACAAGTTTACCGGACAGACTGTCACTGTTATGCCAGTGGAGCGTCGCATCGTCCGCTGCCACAGTCAGTACGGCAGAAAGAATCAGGATTGCGGCAATGCAGAATTTGATCATTCAAAGCTCCGGATCACCGTTCATAGATCGGAAGAAAGCGATAGTTCAATGCCATTGCCAACAGTGACATGGACGTTCCGTACGCTGTCCCGTGGGCACTCTGAAAACTTCCATCGTCGCTTTGCAGATCTTTCAGCTGGCGAGCATTCTTCAGATTCCATTTATTCCACGATTCAAAGTCACCCTGAAACAGTGCCTGAGCTGTGTAGTAGCGGTAGTATTCGGGATAACTGTGTTCGTCCACTTCCAGATTGCCCGTCACTTGCTGCAGCACGGCTTTGTATTCTGCCAGGTTCTTCCGTTTGCCAATGGCAAACACCAGAGCCGCAATGGACTTAAGATTGTTCGAACCACCTCCGCCAATTCCCGAATAGCCAACCTCACCACGATTCGTTGTCATCGACCGAAAATACTCAAGTGCGCTGTCAATTCCATCATCAGGGACTTTAACACCGGCATTCCGTGCCGCCAGTAACCCCATCAGCACTGCTCCGGAAACAGACGTGTCGGCATCGCTGGCTTCAGGGGAATAACGCCAGGCGTTCCATTGATTGTTCTTCTGTGACGTGATTGTGGCACGGACAGCCAGCTCAAGCGATTTTCCGATGCTGCGCCGGCCCTCGGTGTTGGTGTCTCCATCCCACAACGAATCTTCATCAAGGACTCCGTAGACTTCCGACAGACCCAGCATTGCAAAGCCGTGATGGTACATACTGCCATGCCCGCCGCCGCCAAAGAATCCTGTGGCTTCGCCTTGAGTCCGAATCATACTGCGGACAGCGCGGCGAATGTTTTCGCTGTACGGCCCGAAATTAGGATCTTCGCCGCTCGCCAGGAATGCCATCACGCACAGTCCTGTGATTCCGGGACCATTGTCGCCCCCATCCCAGTTGCCTTCCTTCGTCTGATTGCTGGCCAACCATTCCAGCCCTCGCTCGTAGATCAGCTGTACGTCCTGTGGAACGTCTGTGCCGAAGCGCACTTGAGTATCCTGAGCGTGACAGGATTGCAAGAGTACGAATGTTGCCGCGATGCACGTCGGTAGACAATTGCAGTTTTTCATGATT
>JBBJME010000305.1:0-8073 GCA_037719765.1 Planctomycetaceae bacterium | reverse complement strand
CTGTGTCAGTTTTAGTACGGTCGCTGTTATATGGGCTTTTCTTGATTGTGTTTCAGGAGGCTTCACCATCAAATGGGCTCGGCCTTGCGGCACGGGGATGACCAGCACCCCGACCTCGATTCACACAACGTCCTCCATATGCGGCGCAGGAATATTAACCTGCTTTCCATCATCTACGCCTTTCGGCCTCGACTAAGGGACCGGCTAACCCTGGGCGGATTTACCTTCCCCAGGAAACCTTAGGTTTACGGCGAGCAGGATTCTCACCTGCTTTATCGTTACTCATTCCGGCATAATCACTCCTGAGCGCTCCACCAATCCTTACGGTATGGCTTCGATGCAGTCAGGACGCTCTCCTACCGCTCTTTCGAGCCCGCTGCTTCGGCAATTTGCTTACTCCCGTTCATTATCGGTGCCAGAATACTCGACCGGTAAGCTATTACGCACTTTTTAAATGGTGGCTGCTTCTAAGCCAACATCCCGGCTGTCACAGTACTCAGACATCCTTTGTGACTCAGCAAATTTTTGGGGCCTTAGCAGGCGATCTGGGTTGTTTCCCTCTCGACCACGCAGCTTCTCCCACGTGGACTAACTCCCGAGATAGTCAATATGGTATTCGGAGTTTGGATAGGCAGGGTACCCTGGGAAGGGCCCCAAACCAAGTCAGTAGCTCTACCCCCATATCGTAGTTGCTCGAGGCTAACCCTAAAGTTATTTCGGAGAGAACGAGCTATCTCCCGGTTTGATTAGACTTTTACTCCTCCCCACAGGTCATCCCCTAATTTTTCAATATTAGTGGGTTCGGTCCTCCACGCAGTCTTACCCGCGCTTCAACCTGCCCATGGGTAGATCACCGGGTTTCGCGTCTACCGCCGCCGACAAAACGCCCTATTCAGACTCGGTTTCCCTGAGGCTTCAGCCCTGAAGGCTTTAACCAAGCCGTCGACGGTAACTCGCCGGATCATTATGCAAAAGGCACGCCGTTACACAACAATGTGCTACGACAGCTTGTAAGCGTGTGGTTTCAGGTCCTTTTAACTCCCCTTCCGGGGTGCTTTTCATCGTTCGCTCGCGCTACTTTTCACTATCGGTCGTCAGAGAGTACTTAGCCTTAGGAGATGGGCCTCCTGGATTCAAGCCGGGTTTCACGTGACCGGCCCTACTCGGGGAACCTCACGGAGACTGCTCAACTTTCGATTACAGGACTTTCACCCTCTATGGTTCCGCATTCCAGCAGATTCTTCTAGTTGTCAGTTTTGTAACTCCATATGTGAGCCCCACAACCCCGCCGGACAAGCCGACGGTTTGGGCTGTTTCCTTTTCGCTCGCCGCTACTAGGGAAGTCGCTTTTGCTTTCTTTTCCTATGGGTACTGAGATGTTTCAGTTCCCCACGTTCGCTCCGTACACCTATGTATTCAGTATACGGTCATTCGGGAATCCCGGGATCAATGCTCGTTTGACAGCTTCCCCGGGCTTATCGCAGCCTTCTACGCCCTTCATCGCCTTCTGACGCCAAGACATCCCCCACACGCCCTTATGTGCTTGGCCACCATGATCAACAGCCAGAATCTCTTCTGAACTGAAATGTGCCAACACTTTTTGAGACACGCAGTCAGCCTTTCGACCAACCGTGCATCTCGGAAAAACGTTTACAGATGCCACTTAGACTTCATCAAATTGTCAAAGATCACCGCAGTTCGTTGCCGCGTGGCACCGACTTGCGAGCGGGGGAGTGTAACGGCGTGATTCCTTGCCGTCAACTCTGTGGCTCAGAAAGTTTTAATTCTTTCTGACCCTTCCCATTTGGCACAATGAGGTGTCTTTCAAGACCCTTTATCACTGTCACCAATGGAGACGATCGGGATCGAACCGACAACCTCTGCCTTGCAAGGGCAGCGCTCTCCCAGTTGAGCTACGTCCCCTTCATCATCAATTCACTCTAAATTCACCGGTACTCTTACCGGAGTGGGCGTACGTGGACTCGAACCACGGACCTCAGCTTTATCAGAGCTGCGCTCTAACCATCTGAGCTACACGCCCCGAATTCTAAATGTTTTCGGGGGCGGATATTTTTGCATCACCTGCGCTGAATGTCCAGTGATCCGGTTTGTGCTCCTGGATTTCCCATCCTTTGAGAGCAATCCTGCCCCGACATCAGGATTTTCGGCATTAAGGCCGCCGAGACTCCTGAATCTCCCGTTCCGTTTGCTTCCCGCGGGACAACCATTGATCGGGAGCCCGATCTGGCGGGTTGAACAAAATTACGGTTTTCCTGGCGGTTTCGCAAAATGACACACGGTATTTGCTTCGGTTCGCTGGCATGTCATGCAACTTACGACGAAAACATGCATCCAGGTAAATTGGTCGGTCTCAGTGCAAATATTAAGACTGTCCACATTCTACCGCCCTGGCGAAACGGCAACGAGGCTTTCAATCATTCGGCGAATTTGCCTGCGACTGCCGTTTAAAAGATGGCGTGACATGCCAAATGAATCCCGATGTCAGAATTTGTGTGAGGAAGTTTCATGGATCTGAAGGAGCGGATGGTCTGGTTGGGTACGGTGAAATGTACAGCCGTTCCTCCGGGTGCGAAATGTCAGTGTCCCTTGAGCAGCGTTCAAGCCGATGGCGGAGCTTTTCAACATCGCCTCTGTTGTCGTGGGCCAATTCAGGCAAAACGTTGCTTTGCAGGACTCGTTGCAGGACTCGTCCTGTCTGCGAACAGTTTTCTCGCATACCAGCAAGCCGCTGCGACTCAGCCATCGACTTCGCCACAGCATCCACTGAATGTTGTCATGTTAGTTTTTGATGATCAAAACGACTGGATCGGTTGTCTGAACGGACATCCGCAAGCCAGGACTCCGCACATCGATCGCCTCGCGAATCGCGGCACTCTGTTTTTTAATGCTCATTGTCAGTCGCCACTCTGCAATCCGTCGCGAACAAGTGTGATGACGGGGCTGCGACCGTCATCGACCGGCGTCTACGGCTTGTCGCCGAGCCTGCGAGCTGTCGAGGGCCTTCAGTCCGCGACCACCCTGCCCCGGCACTTTCGGAATCATGGGTATGAAACCCTGATGGCAGGGAAAATCTTTCATGGCGCTTATGGCCGCAAATCAAGCGACGGTGAATACGACATCATCGGCCCTCCGCCCGAAGTTGGTCCGAGACCTGCATCGCCGCTGGTCAGTACACCGAGTCACCATCCGCTGGTCGACTGGGGCACTTTTCCTCACCGAGACGAAGACAAAGGCGACTGGAAGCTGGCGAGCTGGACTGTGGAACAGCTTCAGCAGCCGCATGAAAAACCATTTTTCCTGAGTGTTGGCTTTTTCCTGCCGCATGTCCCGTGCTACGTGAGTCAGAAATGGTACGACCTCTTCCCGGACAACACGCTGCAACTGCCTCCGGTTCTCGACGACGATCGCGCTGACACTCCGCGTTTCAGCTGGTATCTGCACTGGAAGCTGCCGGAACCTCGTTTGCGATTTCTGCAGGAGGCATCGCAGTGGAAAAATCTGGTTCGCTCGTATCTGGCAAGCACTGCGTTTGTGGATGCTCAGGTTGGTCGGATCATCGATGCTCTGGAGGCCAGCCCTTTTGCAGACAACACAATCGTTGTGCTTTGGTCTGACCATGGTTGGCATCTGGGTGAAAAAGCAATTACGGGCAAGAACACGTTGTGGGAGCGTTCGACCCGTGTGCCACTCGTCTTTGCCGGCCCGAGGATTGCCGTTAACGCAACTTGCGCTCAGCCCGCCGAGCTGCTGGATATTTATCCAACGCTTGCGGATCTTTGTGATCTTCCGCTGCCGCAGGGGCTTGAAGGCCACAGCCTGACTCCGCAGTTGAACGATGCATCTGCGACGCGGGCATGGCCGGCGATCACAACGCACAACCACGACAATCACAGCGTGCGATCGCTCGACTGGCGCTACATCCGCTATGCGGATGGCAGCGAAGAGCTCTACAACCTGCGCGATGATCCTCACGAGTGGAAGAACGTCGCTCAGGACGTTGAGTTCACATCTGTTAAAGAGTCACACGGCAAGTTGCTGCCCACCACAAACCGGAAACCCGTCCCTGGCAGCAAGGATCGGATTCTCCTTTATGACGCTGGCACGGGGCGCGTGAACTGGGAGGGTGAGGAGATTCTGCCCGGATCGCCGATTCCGGAAGTGGAGGACTGAACAGTGTGGATCAAAATCTGTGGTGTGACGCGAGCCGAAGATGCAGTGACCGTCGTTCGTTCCGGAGCGGACGCAATTGGATTCAACTTCTTTCCGGATTCCAGACGATTTGTATCCATCCCGACTGCGCGAGCTCTGGCTGAAACGGCACGACGCTCTGCCGTCGATCTGCCGCTAGTCGATCTGGTTGGCGTGTTTGCGAATGCGGAAGGCGACGTCATCCGAAAACGGTTCAGGAAGTGGGCTTGAATGTGATTCAGGACATGGCGATGAATCGGTTGAACACGTCACAGAGATCCACCGACTTTGCCCCGACGTTCCGATCGTGCGCGCGTTTCGAGTGGATCCGAACGACACCGAACGAACTTTGCATGACATCGATCGGCTGTCCGCAGTCGTCCCCCTGGCGGGGATTCTCCTGGATGCTTTTGTTCCAGGAGAATTCGGCGGCACTGGCACCACCGTCGATCTTCGCATTCTGGAAAGCCGCACTTTGCAGCAAAGACCGCCGTTAATTCTTGCGGGCGGCCTGACGCCGAAAAATGTGGCATCAGTGATTCAGCGCTCGATGGTGTGGGGGGTTGATACCGCCAGCGGCGTTGAGTCGTCTCCAGGGATTAAGGATTCCACTCGTGTTTACGAATTTGTCAATGCCGCTCGTGCTGCGGCTTCCGATTCCGGCTGCTTGATCCACAATGTGCGAATTGGAAAACCGCCGTCGATTGTCTGACCACCGC
Organism: Planctomycetaceae bacterium; assembly: GCA_037719765.1. Classification (GTDB taxonomy): domain Bacteria; phylum Planctomycetota; class Planctomycetia; order Planctomycetales; family Planctomycetaceae; genus SXXK01. The sequence continues at coordinate 3,145 of JBBJME010000305.1, read as the reverse complement.
CTTTTGTGAAACTTGCACTACTCTTATGGCACATCTGCTTCCCTTCTGTGGCTGGAGATTTGATCTGAGCCAGGTGGGTGCCCTGAACGAGGTCACGGCGCCGCCAACCTGCGACATCGATCAGGATCTTCAGCACGCACTCTATCGTCGTCATCCCTGCAACGTAGTGCGGCTGGTGCGGAGTCGTGAAGAACCGGGCGATACCTCATCGGCTGACCACGTGATCCGCGCAGACGATTTCTTAAAGCTCTGGACGAAAGAAGGCGTGCTTCTTCGCGAACATGATGATTGTTTCTACATCTGCGAAACGATCAGTCCACCGGGTTCGTCCGCCTTTGCAAATGCAACGCAGCACCCAGAGTCAGCTTCCCGCATGACGATTATTGCCTGTCTGGCGACACCCCGTGATACGTCGAATGATATTCGCAGCGTCGGCACTGTCTCCGCGAATGAGGTTCAGCAGGAACTGGAACTCCTGCGCTGCTGCAAGGCAGCGTTAACGCCGATGAGCGGCCTGCTGTCTGTGAGCAACGCTGATCAGACGCAGTCACTCAGTGAACAGCTTCGCGCGGCAGTCGCAGGACTCACCCCGATTGAAATGCTTGATGACTTCGGAATTCGTCACCGGATCTGGCCACTGGCCCGTCCGTCGGTCAGTTCTGATCTTTACACCCGACTCAGTCATGCGGAAGTCATCCTGACGGGATCCACTGCTCAATTCGCTGCCGCCCTGCTCTTTCGCGACGAATACGAAGCTTCCACAAACACATCCTTCCCCAACGACGCAGCTGGTCTGCATCTGGTGGCGTTGGTGCCTGACGATGATCCTGGGATCCAATTTTCGTTTCCTGTCTGGGAATTACCGTTGATTGTCGCGAGCACAACAGAATCGATCCGCACTCTGCTACAGGCAGACTTTGAATGTCAGCCAGTGGGTTCTGAAAACTTCGCGGCACATGATGCCGTTGAGCTGGCGGCTTTGAATGCCTGCCAGCCGTGTCTTGCTGCTGGAACGCCAGATGGATCGTGGCCGATTATCAGCCACAAGTGGAACCGAATCAGCAAATGAGTCTTTGCTGATCGCCCGCCGCCGACTTGCAGAAAATGTGAGGCAGGCTTTGAAGATTCCAGGAGCCGACGTCCGCTTCACCTCGATCGCCGATCTCTCGATCGTCCGGCAAAAATGTGCGAGAACTGCCGGTGCCATTCTTCTCATTTCGCCAGCGTCTGAATCTGACGACTTGCTGGAATTGGCCGATGGTGAGTTTGCTCAGGTTCTCCGAAATCAGGCGGAACTTCTGGCACCAATTCCGACGGGCCTGGTGTTCTCGATGGTTGACTGAATGAATTCAAGGGCGTGGCAGGCAGGATCTGCCAAGGTGGAATTTTCCGGTGCCGTTGCTTTTGGAACGGGAGTGATGGACAATCAGGGGCTCGATCAGGGTGGACCCGTTGAGTCGAATTTGGACTTTCGTGCCTTCAGGATGTTGTTGATTTATGTCAGAGAATCAAAAGACGGTTGTTTTGATCGAAGACGATCGAGATATCTCGGCAACCATTCAGAGCGTTCTGACTGCGGCCGGTTATCGCGTGTTTACCGCAAATAACGGTCAGGACGGTCGTCGCCTCATTCAAACGCAAAAGCCGGACCTGGTACTCACGGATATGATGATGCCTCGCATGGGTGGATTTCCTGTGCTGGAATTTCTGGCTGAAATGCCCGACGCTCCTCCCGTGATTATGATGACGGCCAACGAGAGCAGCCGACATAAGGCGTATGCCGAAATGCTGGGTGTCGTCGACTACCTGCGAAAACCGTTTGCAATGGAAGTGATGCTCGAATCCGTGGCACGAGCGATTGCAGGCAGGCAACCTTCATAAGATCAGGGATTCACACAATGTTACATGCCGTGATTATGGCAGGTGGCAGTGGTACGCGATTCTGGCCTCAAAGTCGAAACAGGACTCCCAAGCAGTTGTTGCGACTGGCTGGCAGTCGCACGATGATTCAGCAGACGGTGGATCGCTGTCGAAGCTGGGTGGATCAGTCTCGCATGTGGATTGTCACCAACGAAGTCCAGGCCGCAGCGACGATCACTGCGCTGCCCGAAGTTCCCCCGGAAATGTGCTGATGGAACCCGCCGCCCGCAACACGGCACCATGTGTCGGTTTGGCTGCCCTGCAGATCCTGGAACAGGATCCGGATGGCATTATGTTTGTGATGCCTGCCGACCATGTGATTCAGACCGAAGAGGCTTTCGCAGCCGCAGCGCGCAAGGCGGTTGAAAGTGTCGAAGGCGATGATTCACAACTGGTTCTCTTCGGTGTGATTCCCACGTTTCCTGCGACAGGCTACGGCTACATCGAACGCGGAGATCTGGTTTCGAGCGTCGCGCCGCGTTTGTATCGCGTGAATGCGTTCCGGGAAAAACCGCATCGAGAACTGGCCGAAGAATATCTTCGCGACGGTCGCTTCTTCTGGAACTGTGGGATCTTCTGCTGGAAAGCGCAGACCATTATTGATCTGATCCAACAGCATGCGCCTGAACTTCATGCCGGTCTGATGCGAATTGCCGACGGAATTCATGACGGCCGCGGCACGGAAGTTATCGCCGACGAATTCCCGAGCCTCAAAAGCATTTCCATCGACTACGCCGTCCTGGAGAGTGCTCAAAATGTGGTTGTGATCGAAGCGCCGTTTCAGTGGGACGATGTTGGCAGTTGGCTGTCATTGCCGCGACTGAATGGATGCGATGCAGAAGGCAACACGATCGACGGACCATTTTGTGGCGTCGATACACAGGGATGCATTATCCGCACGACGGACGATCATCTGATCGCAACCCTGGGACTACGGAACGTAATCGTCGTGCATACGGGCGACGCCACTCTGGTCGCAGACGCGGCACAATCAGAGCGCATCAAGGAAATTCTGAGTCAGCTGGAAAAGCAGGATCGCCAGGCATATCTGTAAAGCAATCGCCAACCAGCCAATAAAAAAGCCCCGAATCTGACGATCCGGGGCTTTGAAGTTGAGTTTGCAGCCGACCCGACAACTAGATTCCGGGGCTTGCGGCATCGTCGTTGTCGTTATTGTTATTGGTATTTTTTTATCCCATGAGAAAGCCCAATTCTGCGGCGTTGC
>JBBJME010000304.1:0-8093 GCA_037719765.1 Planctomycetaceae bacterium | reverse complement strand
GGAAGGCGCAGCAACACCAGGCCCGCAAACAGCGTCGAAATGAAAAACGCCGAAAGCGACAGGATCGTGGAGCGACTCGAGTTCCCGTCAGTGTGCGGATCAAGCAGCGTCTGGCGAAACAAGCTCCCGAGGCGTGGGACGGCGAGAACGCGGTCGATTCTGCGGTCTTCAACACCACAGCATTGAACGGATTGGCACCGGAACTGCAAACTCAGGTCGTGGCCGTCCGGGACGCTCTGGCACTGGTCTGCGCAGCTCAGGCGACAGAGGCCGCCGCGCGAGTCGCTGAGATTCCTCGCAGTAGCCCGCTCAGCGAATGGCGGCTCCTGATTCGAGGACTCACATCCTGGCTGGACAACGACTTGCCTGCGGCGAAAGAAGTCTGGAATCGACTGGATACGACACGTCGCCCCGGTCGGATCGCCACCGCCATCATCGCGGCACAGTTGACGAATCTCGATGCCATTTCTCTGGATCGCGGCGGTGCGTCGCCTGGCGTCACGAACGATGCAGGTCCGGCTGACGTGTCGCTGTTGACCGAGGCAGGTGTGAAGAACCGCCTGGACGCATCGTTGTTGCAGTCGGCCAAACTTCTGCGTCGTGTTCGCATCGACCGAGCGGCCATTCGAATAGCCCGCACGGGGTCGTCGCAGCCCGACGAAGATTCAGATCTGCTGATTGGCCCTGCGAAAATGAAATGGTTGCGGGAGTTCTCTCGCGACTTTGAAGACACTGAACCTCAGCTTGTGCAGGCTCTCCAGCAGACTGCATTGTCGCGTGCGTACCATCAGAACTTTACGGATCTGTTTGCTGTGGCCGTGGGTTATTTCAAGGGGCCGGTTCACGATCGGCGAAGTGAATTGCTGTCGTTCTTTTATTACAGCGGATCGAGCAGCGGAGAATCACTGGCGAATCGGCATTTTCTTAATTATGTCGATATGGATCTGAAGAACAATGAACGGCTTTCGGGACCGCTGCGACAAGCGATGGCCAGCGAATGCTACCACCGACGCGCCGCCCTGATGATGCAGGCAGCGGAGGAGGTGCCGTATTATCTTCGTTATGATGCGCGCGATGACGACAAAGAGATCGAACGCCTGCTGAAGAAAGCCACGAGCGCTTATCCCGCCAATCGAGATGCCATCCGAACGCACGTAGACTGGGTGAAGTCGCAACTGGACAACGAACGTCTGACCGCTGCAGAACGTGAGCCTCTGGAAAAGAAGCTCTCAGCCGTGATGAAATCGTGGGCGGATTCGATTCCAGACGACGTCGAGCCCCGACTGTGGCTGGTCAACCATCTGCTGGACAACAATGAACTGGATGAAGCTCAGCCGTTCATCGAATGGCTTGAGGTCGCTCGTCAGGACGACCCTCGAATTCGCGCTCTGCCGTGGAAATGGCAGGTGCTGGACATGATGCGACTTTGCCGTCGCAAGGCGGAGTTCCCGAAGATCCCGGAAAAACTGCAAGCGGTGGAATCCACATGGCCGACATGGCTGAGCAAAGACTGGCTGCCGTATCTCCGCGCCGCGTTTCTGCTGCGATCGGGCGATGCGACGGCGTGCGAACAACAACGCATCCTGATTTGTGAGCAGCAAAACATCGTGCGAGATTCCCCGCGCGACGCATGCATGATGCTTGCGGCCGCCCAAGGGATGAATGTTGCCGCAGCCGATTTGAAACCACTGCGAGTCGTTGTGGATGCCGCAGTGAATGGTGTCGCGAAAATCCCGACAGACGATCTGCTCGCTCTGGGCGAATTCTTTTGGGATCTGCATCGCATTCAGATCGTCTATCCCGCCTATCGCATGCACGGCAGCAAGTTTGGGCGTGAATTGATCAGTCGAATCAATGCGGAAGGCAGCAAAGTCACTCGAAGGGTCAGTCAGCCAGCCTTCCAGCACGCGATATTGTGGGCTTCTGAACACCGATTCTGGCCGAATAACTACGATTTGAAATTTCCGAAGTACCTGGAAACATGTGCGGCCACTGAGCCCCTGATCGCCGCAGCGCGAATCAGCGCTATTCTTCAATTCCGTTATCTGCGAGGTATTAACGATGCTGGTGCGGGTCTCGAATTGCTTCGCACGGCAGCAACAACCGAGCGAGATTCGTTTTACCGTTTCTGGTTTGCCTCACTTGTCGAACGCACCGATCGGGCTGTCGAAAAACTTTCCGAGAAGGGATTCGGATTCCGAGGCATGATGGGCGCGATGGCCAAAGCCTTCGGTTTCGGCACAGACGACGACGAGAATGATGACTTTGAAGACGAGGATGACGACGAAGACGATATTGATTCGGAATGTAATTGCCCGGATTGTGTGGCGGAGCGAGCTGCCGCCAAAAAAAAGTCCGTCCCAAATCCGATTGATGAATTCACCCGCCGCCTGTTCTGATGCCCGCTCACTGGCATGAGTCGCCTGGACTTCCAACAACAGAAAAATTTTCCATGTCGAATCCCAGTGCCATTACTGATCCGCTGCGAGTGCTTGGTCTGCCACAGCGCGCCTCGGAAGATGAAATCCGCAGTCGCTATCTGGAACTGGTGAAACAGTTTCCTCCGGACCGCGCCCCGGACCGCTTTCGTGAAGTCCGAGCGGCGTACGAAGCGGCCAAAGATCCACTCGTTGTCGCTCGAGCGCTCCTGCAGCCGCCGGATGAGATCGTGCCCGAATGGTCTGCGGTCATTGACGAACAGGTGAAACGCCCTCCGACGATGAACGTGAATTTTTTGTTGAGTCTTGGCAATCAAGATAACGTCGCCCAGCCCGAAATGAACAGTGTTCAGTCATGAATAATCACTTCTCCGGCTTTGACACCGCACCCGCTGCTGACGACCCGAACGACCGTTTAGTCGATTCTCATGACGATCTCGACGACATTCCGGAATTCGGACTGGTGGACGTCATTGAAGCATTCACCGCCATGCGCCATGAATGGCGAGGCCAGACGCGCGAAGGGCGTGAACTGGCCGCAGCCGTTGCCGCGTCCACGACTCAAATCCAGCACCTGGAAAATCGACTGGCGGCCCAGCTTGCCGTCGCGGCATCGGATGAAATCACCCGCAATCTGGTCAATCTGATCGTTGACATCGACGCGCATCTATCGCGAGCCGTCGATGCCTGTGTGAAGTACGACAAAACGCATCACAGACAACAAGCCGATTCTTCTGCGGCAATCCGTGAAGCATTTGAACAGGGAAATTTTCTCTCCCGCTGGTTCTGCCGACCGTTGCTGCGGCGAGCTTTGGAAATCCTGAAGGCGGATGCTGCGCTGAACACGCAGCCGCAGCCCAATCCTTCGATCGATGGACTACTGCTCGTCGTGTCGCGGCAGCGGCGAATGATGGCCGAACGAAATAACAAACGCCTGGACTTCGTCGGAAAACCCTTCGACGCAGAAACGATGAACGCGGTGTCGGTCGTGGAATCGACTCAGTATGCCGCTGGCCATGTTGTCGAAGAGCTTTTGCCAGCGTATCTTTGGCGAGATCAACTCTTAAGATTCGCGGACGTTCGTGTTTCGAAATAACCTGGATCAGCATTACGCAGATCCTCCCCCTTTTGAACTGACCAGTTTACTTCACAGGACGGAAATAATGACAGACAACTCAGATGGACCGATCGTGGGAATCGACCTTGGCACCACCAACAGCGTGGTCGCGGCAGTCGTCAATGGGAAGCCTATGGTACTCAGCGAAGACGGCGAGCAACTATTACCATCGATTGTGGGACTGAAACCCGATGGCACACTGATTACCGGCATTGTGGCTCGCAATCAGTTGGCGGCGTTTCCGGATCGCACCATCGCTTCCATCAAACGCAAAATGGGGACGATGGAACCGGTGAAGCTCGGAGAGCAATCCTTCACGCCACCCGAAATCAGCGCGATGATTCTGCGCCGTCTTCGCGACCGCGCGACTCGCGTCCTCGGCCAACCGGTGACGCGCGCTGTCATTACAGTGCCAGCCTTCTTCGACGAAAACCAGCGTCAGGCCACTCGGGAAGCCGGCGAACTGGCGGGACTGAAGGTTGAACGCATCATCAACGAACCCACGGCGGCGACTCTCGTTTATCATGCCGGAACACATGACCGCAAGCACATTGTTGTCTATGACTTTGGTGGCGGAACATTTGACGTTTCCGTTGTGCGATTTGAAGAAGGAGTCGTCGAAGTTCTCAGCAGCAAGGGAGATACCCGGCTTGGTGGCGACGATCTGGATGCACTGCTGATGAATCACGTGGCTGATGAGTTTCAGAAGGAACACAGGATCGATTTGCGAGCTGACCTGTCGTCGAAGTATCGACTGTTGCTGTCGTGCGAGGATGCCAAGCGAAAGCTGTCCAGTCAGGAAACGGTCGAGATTATCGAAGAATTCATTGCGGAAAAGGACGGCAGTCCGTTGAATCTTAAGACGTCCGTTTCGCGACTGGATTATGAAGAAATGATCATGCCTCTGGTGGATCGGACCATCAGCTGCGTCGATGAGGCGCTGCGAGACGCCAGGATGACGGCCGCTCAAATCGACGATCTGGTGCTTGTCGGCGGTTCCACGCGAACTCCGCTCGTGGAACGCCGCCTGCGTGAAGAATTTCGTCGAGAACCCAGTCGCGCAGTCGATCCTGACCTGGCCGTCGCTCTGGGAGCCGGTGTCCAGGGCGCCATGCTGGCTGGTCAATCGGTTGGTCCGGTGCTCGTGGATGTGACGGGACATACGCTGGGCATCGAAGCCGTTTCAGAAATGACGTTCGCCGGTCCGAAACTTGTTTTTTGCCCGATCATCCATCGCAACAGCGCTCTGCCCGCTCGATACGAAGAACGGTATTCGAAGATGTTTGACGAGCAGGAGAAAGTTGAGATTCGCGTCTTCCAGGGCGAACATGCCGATCTGGCAAAGAATCAGGAAATCGGGGAGCTGACGCTCGAATTGGAATCAGGTGGCGGCAGCCGCAACAAGATTTTGGTTTGTTTCGATCTGACGCTGGACGGCACACTCAAGGTCACGGCCACTCAACCGGCGTCCGGAAAATCGAACGAAGTGTTCATCGAAAACGCGCAGGCCGGTTTCAGGCCGACGAACGTGACCGCGCGAAGAGCCGCCTGGGTGCGATGTTCGATGCGTCGGAGGAACTGCTGGATGACGCGGACCTTCCTTCGAAGTCCCAATGGAGAAACGTGTCACCATCCGGCTCGCCAGAGGACGATGACATGGCCGCGAGTTTCCCGGACGCAGTGGCCCTGCTGCAGAAGATCGAATCCATAGGGTCGCAGGTCCCCGGCGACGATGCGGAAGAAATCCGCACACTGTCGGAGAAACTGAAACAGGCCCTGGCGGATGGTAATGCGATCGAGGTCACGAGTCTGTGCGAAGAAATCGACGATATTCTGTTTTATGTCCAGTAAAACCGTGACGAACAGTTCCGAAGAATTCCGCTGCCCCGTTTGCAAAGCCCGGCAAACGCTGCAGACGGAATGCCGCCGCTGCCACGCTGACCTGAGTCTGGTCGTCAAAGCCCACCAGCGCGCCGATCATCTTTACATGGCTCTGCAGCACGCTCGGCGAGAACGCGATCTTACCATTCAGCACCAACTGACCAAAGAACTCCGACTGCTCGCTCCGGCCCGGTTGAAGTAGATTTCAAAACGGCTGCGGGCCGGGCAAGAGTTCCGATGAACAACCCCTGTGCATTAAATGTGTTGGCGTTGATCGACGATGTGAGTGCTGCGACTGAGCCTGAAAGGCTCGCGCATATCAGCCTGGGGCAAGAGAATCCGCGAATGCGGATGAACGCCGTCCCAAGCTGATATCCCGTCTGAACACGAACCCTGACAGGGTTCCACAATGTTGGTCTGTGTTGCCCTTTCAGGCAACGCCGTGACGGATTTTCCCCTGCGATTCCTTTTTGCGATCCCGGTGGTCAGTTGTTCCGCGCCCGAGTCGCCGCCATTCTGCAGCGGGAAGGCTTTTGGGATTGACGATCTATTTTTCGCCCCGTTCGATTGACAACGCAGTGCAGAATCTGAAGCTGCACCAGAACGAAGACGTTGAACCGGTGGATCGAAGAAACGGATCGATTCATCTCATAGCGAGGACATCAGATGTCGGAAGTCAAACTCGTGATTCGCGATACGAACGAAGACCGATCCGGGACGGTACATGGGTCCGTGGCGGAGTGGTTTATTGCGGCGCTGAGTGCCGATCCGGTGTCGCTTGCAGAACTGGATGCTGCCGTGGATCGATTTGCTCTGGAATCGCCCGCCCGAGGACATTTCCCGTACTTTCGTCACGCCATCGATGCTGAGCCGTGGGACGCGGGATTGGTCGTTATCGACATGGCGGCGCGGTTGGTGGTGATCGATTCATCGTATTCTTCTCCCTGGCGGATGGGAGTCATCACTCGGCACAATATCGAATCCGTCACGGGTGGGACGGTCTCCCTCAGCTATCGCCTGTCAGACGACTGGCTGTTTCTGCGCGACGCGATGAGCTGGGAAGGAACGGCTCGCATGCGTCGGCAGGAGCGAGCCGACCAGCCCGTCACTGACCTGAGTGAAATCTTCTACGGCGAGCCGATGCTGCGATCCATCATCGATGGCTGTGGGCGGCAGTTTCGTCACAGAGACGAGATCGCCGAGCGAGTTCACCTGGAATGGATTGAAAGTCGACGTCGCTGGAACGAACGGCACGCCGAGGAATCTCAACCGGAACCCGAAACGCTGACGATGCACGAACTGGCTCGCAGGAAAGATCCGGCGGAAGACATCGAACACCGGATTTATTACGTCACAATTCGCGACATTCACGCCCACTGGCTGATGATGCCCTGTGCGGAACTCAATGATCAGCTTCCTCGAACGGTGCTGCTGCGAGATCGCGATCGGCTCAGCGGTGACATGAGCGACCGCGAACATCACTGGAGCATACTTGAACGATGTCCGCCCGGGATCAGCCCGGAATCTCATGCGTTTCAGTTTGGCGGCTTCAACACGAGCGAAATTGTGATGTACTACGACTATGTTCGTGAAGTTGCGTGGTCCTGCTGGAACCGTTTGCGAACGATGTCTGACACCGAACGTGCGGCGCTGGCGACTTCGCAGCGCGAGCTCGACGCATTTGTCCGTGACGAAGTGATTCGGCTGCGGAAGGTCGGCGAGCAGTGGCTTGATGCGCCGTGGGATGAAGATCCAATGCGGACACCACGAGGCATCATTAATCTTGAACGACGACGGCAGCCGAATGGCGGACAGTTTCATCCCATCGATCCGGATTGTCCGTGTTGTCAGGCATTGGCGGAAATGCCGGGCATCGGATTCTGGCACATGGACGGCTGCAACATGGACGATTTGTTTGCTTTCGCATACTACCACGAGACGATCGAATCGTGGGAACGGGACCAGGCGGATTATCGGGAGTTGAGCGAGCAGATGGATCAGGAGTGGGACCTTGCCAAAGAATGGGGCCTGCCGCCTCAGTACTCCCAACCGACCTCGCACTTCGGAGATGTCTGGCGGCTGATCGTGAAAGACGCAACCGGCGAAATCCCTCTGGGCAAAAGACTGAACAAGGTCGCGCACAGCGTTGTATCTCTCGTCGTGCAGCTTCGCATCGCCGCAAAGCATGATGCCGGCCTTGTCGTGGAACAACACATTGAGACACTGATGTCTGGGTATGCTCCGTTACGGCAGGCGTGCGAAGAATCGACCGATCAGGAATTGTCACGGAATGTTCAACAAAACGTCACTCGGTTGCTGGCTGCTCTGGACAAACTGACCACTCATTTGGAACGTTACCTCAGCGAGTCCGAAGAAGACGAATCAGCAGACGACCGCGAACCTGACTTCAGTCCCCAACCACCACGCGATTTTCGCTGGCGAAAGGTGTTGCACGTCGGCCAGGAACTCCGACACGGACTACGATCCTTCACGGACATTGCGGAGGAAACCCCAAATAACGGCTGGTACGCGGACGACGTTCCGTTTTGAAGCGGACGTTAAACGAACATCCGAAGCACGGCTAAATGATCGTTCCAATGTTTGCGCCGTAGTTCACTCTGCACGTTAAACAAAACTTTTCCTTCCGGTTTGGCAAG